>NZ_BAAAIV010000010.1:0-74364 GCF_039526245.1 Arthrobacter rhombi | reverse complement strand
ACAGGGGCGCCGGGATGATCCCCGCGGCCTCAGCCGGAAGGATCTGCGGGCAGGTGGTGGCCGCCACCCGCCCAGGAGCTATAGTGCCTAGGCCTCGCAGTCGCGGCAGTACTTCACGCCGTCCTTTTCGCGGGCCAGCTGTGAGCGGTGGCGGACCAGGAAGCAGGAACCACAGGTGAATTCGTCGGCTGCCTGGGGCAGCACGCGGACGACCAGTTCATCATCGACGATCGCGCCGGGCAGTTCCGGGCCGTCCAGGGCTTCGCCTTCGTCCAGCTCCTCGGTGACGGTGCGGGCGTTGGGGGCATCCATCTCCTTGACGCGTTTGAGGGTTTCCTCGCTGCGCTCGGCGACGTCGGGGCGGGCTTCGTCGTAGTCCTGGGCCATGGTTGTGCTCCTCATGTTGTTGATGTATGCCCCGCAAGGATAGGACAGCCGGGCGTATTTCGTGGAAAATTCCACTGCTGGCGAACCAAGGGACGAAAGCTGGTTCGTCCTCCCGCGGATCCAAGCGGTTCCGGAGTCCCCCATGTGGCGGAAACCAGCCGATCGACTGGTCACGCCTGAAAGAAAAACGAGTCCCGTCGAGGCTTCAGCCCCGCCTGGACTCGCATTGTGTGGAGCTTGGGGGAATCGAACCCCCGACCTTTTCATTGCGAACGAAACGCTCTACCAACTGAGCTAAAGCCCCGCGCGGATGTTGCCACCCGCGGATACCACGTGCGACAGCTTAACGCACTTCACGGCCACAGCACAAAACTGGGCGCGGGCGCCTTAGCTGTTGCGGCCCCGGGCGGCCACGGTCCACCGATCGACTACCCGGTAGGCCCCACCCGCACCGGAGTCGGCGCCCTCACGTCGGACCACCGTCACCGCGTCCACGAGGTTCGGCACCAGGCAGACATGATTCGGGATGACCTGCAGCTTTTCCCCCTGCAGCGGCAGCCGGGAGGCTTCCGGGAAGTCCACGGTGGCGTGGTGTTCGGACAGGGCCGTCACGCGGGCTTCCGGACTCCACAGGATGCGGGCAAACCCGCTGACCCACGAGGGGCGGTCCCCGCCAAGGACCTTCGTTCCGGCGTCGAGCACCACCTGGCCGCCGCCGTGGGGCGCCGGACGCCGGGAGACCACGGTGGAGGCGACGGTCAACGCAATGTCCGCGAAACCGCAGTGGCCCATTTCCAATTGCTGTGCATCGTTGAAGACATAGACGCCGGGCCTGACCTCCGTGGCTACGCCCGGTTCCAGCGCGTGCGCCGTGGGGGTGGAGCCGCCACTGAGTTCGAGATCGCCGAATCCTGCGGCCCGGAGATCACGCGCGGCGTCGGACAAGGCCCGCGATTCATCGTCGACGGCCCCCGTCGCGGCGCCGGGGCCGTAGCCGTGACCGGGGAAGGTGAAGAGCCCGTCAACCCGCAGGCCGGCGGTCCGGGCGGCACGGGCAATCTCCGCTGCGCCTTCTGGTGCCGTCCCGCTCCGGTGGTGTCCGCTATCGAGTTCGATCATCACCCCGAGGCTCCCGGCTTCGACTCCCAGCCAATCGGCGAGATTGAGTACGCCCTCGACCGAGTCCGCGCCCACACGCAGTCGCGTCCTGCCGGCGAGTGCCTTGATCCGCGGAGCCATCGGCTTCCCCACCCACAGGGGGTAGGCGATGAACAGGTCCTGCACGCCCGCTTCGGCAAAGGTCTCGGCCTCCCCGACGGTCGCCACCGTCAGCCCACACGCACCGGCGGCCAGTTGTAGTTCGGCGAGCTGCGTGATCTTGTGCGTCTTGGCGTGCGGGCGCAGCCGCTGGCCACGTGCGGCGACGACGCCGGCCAGCTCGTTGATGTTGCGCTGGAGGATATCGAGGTCGATCAGGACCTCGGGGGTCTGGAGGGACTCGCGGATGGTCGGGGCAAGCGTCATGCCCTTAGTGGCCGCCATCGCGTGCCACGCCGTCGTCGTGTTTCAGTCCTTCGCGGGTGGCCGTGTACTGGCGATCGATATAGGCCTCCAGCTCGGTGCGCTCCACGCGCCACACGCCCCGGCCACCCACCTTGATGGCGGGAAGATCGCCACTGCGCACCAGCGAACGCACCTGGGGCATGTTGACGCTCAACTCCTCGGCGACGTCCTCAAGGCGCATGAATCTCATACCTCGAAGTTAGCGCTAGTGAGCCGTTGATTCCAGTCGCTGGCCACCATGTGGGGACAACCTGAGGCAGAACCACGAAAGGGCGGCCCCACGTAACGAAGGCCCGCAGATTCCCTCGCAGGGAATCGGCGGGCCATACTCGTAGCTGGCTATCGGTTGCGGGCCTGGTGGGCCGTGCCGTCCCGACGGCAGGGGTGTCGCCGCCGGATCGTCAACCTGACATCCCAATGTCGGTAACATTGTTCAGTTTCTGGCTCCAATAGATCACCGACCGGTCATTACGTGCAACACAGTTGATCTGCATTGGTCATACTGACTATTCTGGACACCTGCCCGTCAACCCCTTTGGTCATTTTGACCGGAGGGATCGGCACCCTCCGACACATCCCCCAGCAAAGGAGCCCCCGGGTGACACCTGAGTCATATCAACTCGATGCCACGGACCGGCGCATCCTGGCCGCCATGGACCAGGATCCCCGGATCCCCATCATGATGCTGGCCCAGCGCCTGGGCCTGGCCCGCGGCACCGTGCAGTCACGCCTCGAGAAGCTCGCGGCATCGGGCGCCCTGCGCCCGAACAGCAGCCGGGTCACGCCGGCGGCACTGGGTCGTGGCGTGGCGGCGTCGGTGTCCGCGGAGCTGGACCAGTCGATGCTCGACGACGCCATCGCGGCGCTCAGCGAGATCCCCGAAGTCCTGGAATGCTTCGCCCCCGCCGGGGACACCGACCTGCTCATCCGGGTGGTTGCCTCGGATCCCGATGACCTCTACCGGGTCAGCGAGGTCATCCGCTTCTGTCCGGGCATCACGCGCACGTCCACGACGATGTTCCTGCGCGAGGTCATCCCCTACAGGACCACGGGGCTGCTGTCCGGCCAGGATTAACCGTCCTGGGCGGCACGGGTGATCCGTTCGGCCATGCCACGGAAGATGAAGCCGTGGAAGGGCAGCACCGCCAGCCAGTAGAGCCGGCCGGCGAGCCCGCGGGGGAAGAAGATGGCCCGTTGCCGGTAGACGCTGCCGGTGCCGTCGGGATCGACCCGCAATTCCAGCCAGGCACCGCCCGGCGCCTTCATCTCGGCACGCAGCCGGAGAATTCTTCCGGGTTCGAGCGCCTCGACACGCCACCAGTCGACCACGTCGTTGAGCTGCAGGCTGCTGCGGCTCCGGCGGCCACGGCGCAGGCCGACACCTCCACCGATCTTGTCCATCCATCCGCGCACCGACCAGGCCAGGGGCATCGAATACCACCCGTTGTCCCCGCCGATGCCCTCGATGACCTTCCAGACCCGGTCCGGTGCCGCCGTCGTCGTCCGTTCGCGCACATCGGTGAAGACGGTGCGCCCGGACCAGTCGGGATCACTGGGCAAGGGTTCCGCCGGCTCCGCCGTGTCGCGCGAGGTGGCCCAGGACGTCTCGACCGCATCTGCCTCGATTTTCAGCAGTGCAAGCTCCACCGAGCGGCGGTATCCGGTCAGGCCCCCGGCCGGCGGCGGGATGAGGCCGTCGATGGACCGGTCGCGCATGACGCAGTCGTGCTGCAGTGATTCGACGAGGGGCAGTGCCAGACCCCGCGGGATGGGCGTCACGAGGTTGACCCACTGGCCCGCGAGCCAGGGGGTCAGCACCGGCAGGGCCAGGACGACAGGTTGCCGCAGGCCCGCGGCGGCGGCATAGCCACGCATCATCTGCGCGTAGGTCAGGACGTCGGGCCCGCCGATGTCGTAGGTCCCGGCCCTGTCGGCGGGCAGGTCGACTGCGGCCAGCAGGTAGTGCAAGGCGTCGCGCACCGCAATGGGCTGGATCCGGTTCAGCACCCAGCGGGGGGCCGGCATCACCGGCAGGACGTCGGTCAGGTGGCGGATCATCTCGAAGCTCGCCGAGCCCGACCCGATGAGCAGTCCGGCCTGCAGTACGAGCGTCGGCACGCCGGAATGCCCCAGGATGCGCCCGACTTCGGTCCGCGACGCCAGGTGGCGGCTCAGCTCGCCCTCGGGATGCAGGCCGGAGAGGTAGACGATGCGCCCGACACCGGCCGTCCGCGCAGCGGCGCCCAGCTGCAGGGCGCACAGCCGCTCGGTCCGTTCGAAGTCCCCGGCACCACCCATGGAATGGACCAGGTAGAAGACGACGTCGATGTCCTCCACGAGTGCCTGGGCTGCGGATACATCCTCCAGCGTGCCTTCGACCACCTCGACCTGCGGCCCCCAGGGCACATCGCGGAGCTTGGCCGGGCTGCGGCTGAGCACCCGGACGTCATGTCCGGCCTCGAGCAACCGCGGCACCAACCGTCCGCCGACGTAACCGGTCGCCCCGGCCACGGCCACGCGGCTCATCGGGTGCCTCCATCGTGGTGGACGGCCAGCTGGTGTCGTGGCGCCCGGGCTTCCCGGACCCGGTAGACCAGGGCCCCCGCGACCACCAGCGCCGCGGCGGCGCCGGCCGCCCAGGCGATCGGGACCGATTGCGTGCCCCCGTCCAGCCGGCCGACGGCGATCCAGGCCAACCCCCAGGCCAGTGCCGCCGCCGGGGCCAGGCGTCCACCGGTGGCGGCTGCCAGAGTGATGCCGATCGCGGCCGCCACGGCCAGCACGGCAGCGGCCACGACCGCGGTCGCGCCGTCCGAGGTCTGCGCACCCCGCGACGCCAGCAGGGCGGAGATGTTGGCGACGGTGGCCACGCTCACCCAGCCCAGGTACAGGCCGAACGTGGTGCCCACGACCAGCCGCTCCGTCCGCCCGTTCGCCGCGGTGCGCAGGATGAGGATGAAGGTCCGCGCGAGGACGGCCAGCAGGACGACGATGACCATGACGCTGAGCAGGAGCTGTCCCCCTTGCACCACCCAGATCCACGCGGCATTCAGCAGCGCCGATACCGCCGCCCACGGCCGCAGGCGGTGCTGCAGTTCCGATCCGCGCCATGCGGGCAGCAGTTGGATCACCGCATGGACCACCAGCCCGGTGTAGATGACGCTCCAGATCGAGAAGGCCCCGGTTCCGGGAGCTAGCACGGTGCCGTCGGCGGACAGCCATCCTCCGGCGGCATCCTGGATCGGGGTGCCGCCGAGTGCCCCGCTGCCGAGGAACGCCCCGGCAACCGCCAAGGCCACCGCCGCCGCATAGAGCCAGGGCGAGGCCCGCAATGGTCGTTGCGGCCCGCGGCGTGCCTGTCTACTGTTGCCCATGATGGAGACCTCCTAAGTGATCCGTCGGCCCGTGGGGACTCGACATTTCCGATTTCATGCACCAGTATGTTGCTAGATTATCTGATTATCAAGATTTTGGTGGAGAATCATGAGCGACAGCAACCCGGCCCCCGCAGACCGGCCTCCCATGCACCCGGCTTCGGTGCTCCTGAGGAGGATCCTGGTGCTCAACGACACCGTCGAATACCGGATGCGCGTGCACCTGAAGACGAATGAAACCGACTTCCAGGCCATGCAGCATCTGCTCCAGTCGGGCCCAATGACCCACTCGGAACTGGCAGCCGAACTCCACCTGACGACTGCAGCCGTGACCAGCGTGATCGACCGCCTCGTGCGGGCCGGACACGTCCGGCGCCACCCCCACCCCTCGGACCGGCGTCGGGTCGTGGTGGAACCGACCGAGTCCTCCGTCCGCGAGGCCATGGCCCAGCTCATGCCCATGATCATGGCCACGGACGCCCTGGTCCGGGGGATGGACCACGCCGGACAGCACGCGGTGACCACCTATCTCGACGGGGTCGTGGCGTCCATGCAGGATCGCATCGACGCCATGGCCTCCGCCGCCGGAGGGACAACGACATGAACCAGCCCTCAAACGCCCCGGCCCGGACAGCCGCCGCGCAGTGGCCCGGTCCGCCCGCTGGTGCCCGGGCAGCAGGCGGCACGGTTCCGTCGTTCTCCGACGACGGCGCCTGGACCGATTTCCGGTGTGCGGTCCGCGCCATCCTGGACGGCGAGGCGCAAGCCGCGCTAGGCCATGCTGGCGCCGACAATGCCCGCTTCGTCCAGCTCTGGGACCGCCTGGGCGGGAGCCTCGTGGGTGGCAAGCTGACCCGGCCCCGGCTGGTCCTGCTGTCCTACAGCGCCTTCGGCGGCCGCGACCGGCAGGCGGCCGCCACCCTCGGGGCGGCCTTCGAGATGCTCCATTCGGCGCTGTTGATCCACGACGACGTCATCGACCGCGACCTCGTCCGCCGGGGTCGACCCACGGTCGGGGCGTTGTACCGCCAGGACGCCCTGGAACTGGGGCATTCCGGTACCGAAGCCGATCATGCGGGGAACTCCGCCGCGCTGATCGGCGGCGACATCCTGCTGGCCGGCTCGCTGCGGCTCGCGGCCCGGGCGGGCGCGGCCACCGGAACCGCTGAGGACGTGCTCGATACCCTGAACGCAGCGGTGCTGGCGGCCGCCGCCGGGGAACTCGACGACCTTGTCTACTCGCTGGGTGGGCTGGACATCGACGTGGACCAGGTGCTGGACATGGAACGGCTCAAGACCGCCTCCTACTCGTTCGAGGCCCCGCTGCGCGCCGGCGCCGTGCTCGCCGGGGCCCCTGCACCGTCCGCCGAACGGATGGGGGCCATCGGACGGACCCTAGGCATCGCCTACCAGGTCATCGACGACGTCCTGGGGACCTTCGGGGACCCCGCCGAGACGGGGAAGTCCATCGATTCCGATGTCCGTTCGGACAAGAAGACGATCCTCGGCGCCTTCGCCGCCCACGACGAGTCCTACCTGGCCGCGCACGCCTCCTACCGCCGGGGCGAGGCCGGCATCGAGGACGTCCGCGCTGCCCTGTCGGCCGCCGGCGCCGAGGAGGCGGCGCGCCGCCTGGCGCATCGGCTCGTCCGACACGCCCTCGCCGATGCCGCCGACCTGGCACCGGAAACCACCCTGGCCGACGACCTGGCCGGCGTCTGCACCTTCATCCTGGAGCGCACCAAATGAACCCGGAAACCAGCCCCCTCGCCCGGTATTCCGACACTGCCAGCCGCAGCGCCGGCGTCGTCATCTCCCGCTATTCGACGTCCTTCGGCCTCGCCTGCAGGCTGCTGGGCCCGGCGGCACGCCGGAACGTGGAGAACATCTACGCGCTGGTGCGCGTGGCGGACGAAGCCGTCGATGGCGCAGCGGCCGCAGCCGGGCTCGATCCGGAGGCAGTGGGGGCACAGCTCGACCGCCTCGAACAGGAGGTCGACACTGCCCTCGGCACCGGATACAGCACCAACATGGTCGTCCATGCCTTTGCCTCCACCGCCCGGCGCCACGGCATCGGCCAGGACTTGACCGGTCCGTTCTTCGACTCCATGCGGGCGGACCTGACGATCGCCCGTCATGACGGGACGTCCCTGGACCGCTACATCTATGGCTCGGCGGAGGTCGTCGGGCTGATGTGCCTGCGCGTCTTCCGCGCCATGCCCGGTGCAGCGTCCGGGCATGACCAGGAGCTGGAGGCCGCGGCACGCAGCCTCGGATCCGCCTTCCAGAAGGTCAATTTCCTGCGCGACCTGGCAGCCGACCAAGACGAGCTCGGCCGGCGCTACCTGGGCGAGGCCGACTTCGACGACGCGGCAAAATCAGCGCTCGTCAACGAGATCCGTGCGGAACTGGACGCCGCCGCGACCGGCATCCCGTTCCTCGCCCCCGGTGCCCGACGTGCCGTCTCGCTGGCGCATGGGCTCTTCGCGGAACTGGTCGAACGGCTGGACGCCGTCCCGGTCAGCCACCTGCTGCAGCACCGCGTACGGGTCAGCGGCGCCGGCAAGGCTGCCATCCTGCTGCGCGTCGCCACGAGCCGCCCCGTCCGCGCTGCGGGCGCCGCCTGATGGCGCGCATCACCGTCATCGGCGGCGGCATCGCGGGCCTGGCCAGCGCCGGGCTCCTGGCCCGTGACGGGCACGAGGTGACGCTGCTGGAACGCGGGGAGGGCCTCGGGGGCCGGGCCGGCCGGTACGCCGCCGACGGCTTCCGGTTCGACACCGGCCCCTCCTGGTACCTGATGCCCGAAGTCATCGACCATTGGTTCCGCCTGATGGGAACCAGCGCCGCCGAACAGCTGGACCTCGTCCCGCTCGCCCCCGCCTACCGGACCTGGTTCCAGGGACGGGCGCACCCGGTCGACATCCACTCCGGACGGGCAACGGCCACGGCCACGTTTGACTCCATGGATCCCGGATCCGGCCGGCTGCTGGACGCCTACCTCGACTCGGCAGCACAAACCTATGCCCTGGCCAAGGAGCACTTCCTCTACGACGACTTCGAGAGCAAGCGGGGGTTGCTGCACCCTGCCGTGCTGCGTCGTGGGGCCCGGATGGCCGCGCTGCTCGGCACGTCGTTGGGCCGATTCATCGCCCGCAGGTTCCGCGACCCGAGACAGCGCCAGCTGCTCGGCTACCCGGCGGTCTTCCTCGGCACCGATCCGTTCCACGCACCGGCCATGTACCACCTGATGAGCCACCTGGACCTGGCCGACGGCGTCCTCTATCCGCTCGGTGGCTTCGCCGCACTCGTCGATGCGCTGGAGGCCACGGCACGCCGAGCGGGCGTGGACATCCGCACCTCGTCGACCGTGACGGGCATCGACACCGCCGATGCCGACCCGGTCCGCCGACGGCCCCTGGGCAGGAAGGGAACCCGTGGGGTCGTCCGCGGCGTGGCCTACACCGGCCCCGATGGAAGGACGCGGTCGCTCGCCGCGGATCTGGTGGTCGCCGCGGCCGACCTGCACCACGTGGAGACGACACTCCTGCCCCCGGAACGACGCACGCACCCGGAACGGGTCTGGGCCCGCCGCGATCCCGGTCCCAGCGCGGTCCTGGTCTGCCTGGGCATTCGCGGTCGCCTCGACGAACTCGCCCACCACAACCTGTTGTTCACCGCCGACTGGCAGGACAACTTCGGGCGCATCCGTGCCGGCGGTGATCTGGCGGCGGAGACCTCCATCTATGTCTGCCGGCCCAGTGCCACCGACCCGGGCGTGGCCCCTGACGGAGACGAGAACCTCTTCATCCTCGTCCCCGCACCCGCGGTGCCCGTCTGGGGGACGGGCGGTATCGACGGAGCCGGGTCACCGCGCGTCGAGGCCGTGGCGGACGCCGCCATCGACCAGCTGGGGGACTGGTCTGGGGTCTCCGGCCTGCGCGACCGCATCGCCACCCGGCGGACCTTCGGCCCCGGGGACTTCGAACAGGACGTCAACGCCTGGCGGGGCAGCGCATTGGGAGCGGCCCACACCCTGCGCCAAAGCGCCTTCCTGCGTCCGGGCATCCGCAGCCGCAAGGTCGACGGGCTGCTCTATGCCGGCAGCTCGGTCCGTCCCGGAATCGGCGTGCCGATGTGCCTGATCAGCGCCGAGCTGGTGCTCAAGGCAGTGCGCGGGGACCGCCGGAGCGGACGCCTTCCCGAACCTGCAGTGGGGAACCCCTGATGGCCTACCTGCTCCTGTTGCTGGCCCTGCTGGGATGCATGGCACTGCTCGACGCGCGGTTCCGGCTCTTCTTCTGGGCCCGCCCCCTCGCCGCGGTGCTGGTCAGCGCCGTCGGACTCGGCTATTTCCTGAGTTGGGATCTCTTTGCCATCTCGGCCGGCATCTTCCTGCACCGGGAATCACCGCTGATGACCGGCATCATGCTGGGCCCCGAGCTTCCCCTGGAGGAACCCGTGTTCCTGCTGTTCCTCGTCTACCAGACCATGGTCCTGTTCACCGGCGCCCTGGCCTGGTTCCGGCGCAAGCCACAGCGCCCCACCGGGGCGCGCGCGTCCGATCCGGCTCGTGCTCCGGAGGACGCCCGATGAGCGCGTACACGGCACTGAATTGCGCGTTCGTGGGGTTTGCCCTGCTCCCCTTGATCGCCGCCGCGCTGAGCGGCCGCATCCGGCGCCGCACCCTGGCCGCCCTCGGCCTGGCGATCGGTGGGCTGCTGCTGCTGACCGCTGTCTTCGACAATGTCATGATCGGCGCGGGGCTGTTCACCTACTCCGCCGCGACACTGGAGGGCCCCACGGTCGGGCTGGCCCCGTTGGGGGACTTCGCCTACCCCCTCGGCGCTGCGATCCTGCTCCCCGCCGCATGGCTCCTGCTCACCGGCGACGAGGCAAGGGATCCACACCACGACCCGGAGGATCGATGATCGACCTGCTGCTGACCTCACGACCGGTGTCGTGGGTCAACACCGCCTACCCCTTTGCCGCCGCATACCTGCTCTCCACCGGTGGCATCTCCTGGGTCCTGGTCGTAGGCACCATGTTCTTCCTGCTGCCCTACAACCTGGCCATGTATGGCATCAACGACGTCTTCGACTACGAGTCCGATCTCCGCAACCCCCGCAAGGGCGGAGCGGAAGGGGCAGTCGTCGACCGTTCCCGGCACCGCGCCATCCTGTGGGCTTCCGGAATCACCGTCGTTCCGTTCGCCATCGTCCTGTCCACCCAGGGCACGGTCGCGGCCAACCTTGCCTTGCTGGTTTCGCTGGCGGCCGTCGTCGCCTACAGCGCGCCGCGGTTGCGGTTCAAGGAACGCCCCTTTCTGGATTCGGCCACGTCGAGCACCCACTTCGTCTCCCCGGCCATCTACGGGTTGCTGCTCGGCGGCGCCGATTTCTCCGCGGGCCTCTGGTGCCTGGTCGCCGCCTACTTCCTCTGGGGCATGGCCAGCCACGCGTTCGGGGCGGTGCAGGACATCGTGCCGGACCGCGAGACCGGGCTGGGCTCCGTGGGGACGGCCCTCGGTGCGCGCGCCACCGTGACGGCGGCCCTGACCGGCTATCGCGCCGCGGCCCTGTTGATGCTCGGCACCGCCTGGCCCGGCCCGCTGGCCGCGTTGCTGGCCCTGCCCTACATGGCCAACGTGCGGCCGTTCCTCCGCTTGGACGACGCCGGATCCGGGGTGGCCAACCGCGGTTGGAAGCGATTCCTGTGGCTGAACTACGTGACCGGGTTCTTCGTCACCCTGCTGCTCATCTGGTACGCGGCGATCCGATGACCTCCATCGTCTGGTTCCGTGATGACCTGCGCATCGCCGACAACCCCGCCCTGCTGGCCGCGGCCGCCGACGGCCCGGCGGTGGCCGCCTACATCCTCGACGAGGAGTCTGCCGGCATCCGCCCCCTGGGCGGCGCGGCCCGGTGGTGGCTGCACCGTGCCCTGGCCGTCCTGCGACGGGACCTCGCCGGTCTCGGCATCGACCTGGTCCTGCGCCGGGGCCCCGGAGCATCGGCGATCGCTGCGTTGTCCCGTGACGTCGCTGCCACCGCGGTGTACTGGAACCGGAGATATGGCCATCCGGAGCGCACCGTCGACGCCCAGGCCAAGAAGGCCCTCCGGGAGACCGGCGTCCATGTCGAGAGCTTCCAGGCATCGCTGCTGCACGAGCCGTGGACCCTGCAGACCGGCCAGGGCGGCCACTACCGCGTCTTCACGCCGATGTGGAACCGCCTCCGCGACATGGACATCAGGCATCCCCTGGGCCGCCCGTGTCCCGCTCCCGGAGGCGGTGACGTCGGCCCCATCGAGGGCGACGAGCTGGACGACTGGGGCCTCGTCGACACCAGCCCGGATTGGTCATCGAAGCTCGACCGGCACTGGGTCCCCGGCGAGGACGAGGCGTGGAAGGCCGTGCAGGAATTCACCGGCGAGGCGGTCCAGGACTACGCGGAGGGCCACGACGTCCCGGGCATCCGCGGGACCAGCCGCCTCTCCCCCTATCTGCGCTGGGGCCACGTCAGCCCGTTCCAGCTCTGGCACGCCCTCTCCCGCGGCCCGGCCGATGCACAGGCGGGGGCGCAGGCCTTCCTGCGGCAGCTGGGGTGGCGGGAGTTCTGCTGGCATCTGCTCTACCATCATCCGGACCTGGCGGCGCAGAACCTCCGGCCCGCGTTCGACCGGTTCCCCTGGCGCTGGCCGGACCGGCCCGCCGGCGAGACCCCGGACGCCCTGCGCGGGGACCCCGTGGCCCCGGAGCGGGCCCTTGCCGCCGCGGCCGAGCCGGTGGACGCCTGGAAGGCCGGGGCCACCGGCCTTCCCCTGGTCGACGCCGGCATGCGCGAGTTGTGGGAGACCGGCTGGATGCACAACCGGGTCCGCATGCTGGTCGCCAGCTTCCTGACCAAGAACATGGGCGTCCACTGGCGGGTGGGGGAACAGTGGTTCTGGGAAACCCTGGTCGACGCCGACGAGGCCTCCAACCCGGCGAACTGGCAATGGGTCGCCGGGTCGGGGGCTGATGCCTCCCCGTTCTTCAGGATCTTCAATCCACAGACCCAGGCCCGGCGCTTCGATGCCGACGGGTCGTATGTGGGCCGCTGGGTCCCCGAGGCCCTGCTTCCCGGATACCCGGAACCGATAGAGGATCTGGCCGGGTCCCGCCGTCGTGCCCTCGCCGACTACCAGGACACCCGGAAGGCATAGCCGCGGGGCCGGCTACTTCCGCCGGGTCAGCGTGCGGCCCTGGAAATAGGCGGGATGGCGCCAGCGCATGTAGAACATGAGGATGACGCCCAGCAGCAGGACTGAGACGCCGAGGATGAACACCATCCCGAGCCCGGCGATGTTGCTGCCGGAGCCGTAGCCGGGGTCCATCGAATCGACGGCCGTCTTCACGAACATGACCAGCAGGATGACGCCGCCCACCAGCGGGGCAAGCAGCTTGAAGACCACGGCCCGCGCGCTGGAGAACAGCTCGCGGCGGAAATACCAGACGCAGGCCAGTGCCGTGACGCCGTAGTAGAAGCAGATCATCATGCCCAGCGCGGTGATCGTGTCCCACAGCGCGTTCTCCGACAGCGTGCGGGTGATGACGTAGAACGCCGCCGCAGCCACGCCGGCGGTGATGGTCGCCGTCGAGGGGGACTTGAAACGCGGGGAGATCTTCCCATAGCCCGGGGGCAGCGCCTTGTAGTAGCCCATGGCCAGGATCGTGCGGGCCGGCGAGACGAACGTGGACTGCAGCGACGCGGCAGACGAGGACAGGATGGCCAGCGACATCAGGATCGCGAACGGACCCATGACCGGTCCCGCCAGGACCGCAAAGATCGATTCCTGGTTCTCCGGGTTGCCGGCACCGAGGCCGGTGTCGCCGATTCCGGCGAAGGAGATGACCGACAGCGAGACGACCATGTAGATGGCCATGATGACCAAGACGGTCAGCGTGGCGGCCCGCCCGGGTACCTTGTCGGGGTCCTTGGTCTCCTCGTTCATGGTCAGGGTGACGTCCCAGCCCCAGAAGATGAAGATGGACAGCGAGACTCCGGCGGCGAAGCCGGTCAGCGAGCCGACGCCGAAGGGATTGAACCATTCCCAGCTGATCGGGGTGGCGTCGAATGCTGACCCGTTGGCCACATGCGAGAACGCCGCGATCGCGAACCAGCCCAGCACCAGGACCTGGAAGGCGACGAGCACGTACTGGAAGGACTTCGTCGTCTCGATCCCCCGATAGGAGATCCAGCAGGCTCCTGCGATGAACACCAGCGTCGTGGCGATGTTCAGCCACAGCACGTTGGTCAGGTCGGCCAGTTCGGACCGGCCGGTGATCTGGGCCAGCATCAGGTAGAAGAAGTCGACGGCCACTGCGGCCAGGTTGGACAGGACGATGATCGTCGCGGCGATCAGCCCCCAGCCTCCCATCCAGCCGATCCAGGGGCCGAAGGCCCGGGTCGCCCAGGTGAACGACGTGCCGGAATCCGGCATGGCGGTGTTCAGCTCCCGGTAGCCCAGGGCCACCAGCAGCATCGGGATGAACCCGGCGATGAAGATGGCCGGCAGGTGGGTGCCGACCTCGGCCACCGTCGGGCCGAGGGCCGCCGTCAGCGTGTAGGCCGGGGCGATGCACGAGACGCCGATGACGACGGCTCCGAGCACTCCGACCGCCCCCTTGCTCAGCCCCTTCTCGCCCAGGCCGCTGGCCTGGTCCACTGCGGTGCGCCCCTCGGGGCCGGTTCCGGAATCGATGTTGGTCATGGTGGCTCCTAGGTCCGGATGGGTGCCGGCGGCTGGTGGTCGCGTGGAACGACGACCAGCGGGACGGTCAGGGTGCGCAGCATGCGCTGCGCTGTCGCGCCCAGGAACAGGCGCCGTCGGTGGGCCAGCCGGCTGGAGCCGACGACGGCCACTTCGTCGCGCTGCCAGGGCAGCGCCTGCACGGCTTCCTCGATGTTCCGCCCCTCGGCGACCACCGTCTCGGCGTGGATCGTCGCTTCGCGCACGACGGCGGCGACATGGCCCTGGAGCTCGGCCCGCCGTGTTGCCAGCTGGCCTTCATCGCCGTCGTCCTGCCCCAGCAGCGACACGATGCGCAGCCCGGCGCCACGCCTGCGTGCTGCAACGGCGGCGGTCTCGACCACTGCCGCGGCGCCGGGGCGGGTGCCGACGAAGGCCGTGACCCGATCCAGTCCGGTCGGGATCGCCGCACCCTCGCCCACCGGCGCCATGGCCACCGGGACCGATGCCGAGTGCAGCAGTGCGGTGGCGACGGATCCCGGTCCCATGCGGGCCGCCAGCTTGCCCTGCCGGCCGCCGATGACGATCAACCCGGCCCCGGATTCAACGGCGAGGCCGCCCAGCCCTTCGGCCTCGGACGCGGCGCTGCGGACCACGACCCGCGCGGAGACCCCTGCGGGCACCAGTTCCAGCGCCTCCTGGGCCCAGGTGTCGACCTGCCCGGCGATGATGCTGCGGTAGCCGTGGTCGCCGCCGGGGTAGGTGGCGCTGAAGGGGGTGTGTTCGGGCAGGATCATGGCGATGTCCAGATGGGTCGCCTCCCCTGTCCCGGAAGCGCCGCCGCCCAGGGCGATTGCGAGCCGGACGGCTTCGGCGCCCCGGGCGTCTGCGGTGTAGCCGACGATGTAGCGCATGCCTCAGCGCTCCCCGAGGGCGGCGTCGATGCGGGCCGCGGTGCGCTTGCCCATCCGCACGGCTCCGTCGACGTGCTGGTACCCCTCGCCGGCCAGATCGGAGGAACTGAAGTAGATGGGGCCGACCGGCTCATGCTGTTCGGGGCCGAAGCGGTGCAGCCCTCCCAGGTCGTAGCTGGTGGCGTAGGCCCCGCGGGTCCACTCCTCCGCGCCGAAGTCGGACTCGAAGTACACGTCGGGCTCCAGCGCCTCCTCGCCGAGGAAGGCCGCCAGGTCCGCGAGGATCGCCCCCCGGCGGGCGTCGTCCCCGAGCGCGTAGAGTGCGTCGGCCTTTTCGTCGGACACGAAGCCGACCAGCGTCCCCCGCGGGTCGTCGAGCAGCGTGTTGTCGTAGACCTCCTGCACGTTGCGCGAGGGGCTGAAGCCGGTACCGGACAAGCCCTTGTCCCGCCAGAAGGGCGTGGGGTAGACCGCATGGACCTTGATGACCAGGCCCATCGATTGGTGCTGGTGGGTCACCTGCTGGCGCCGGGGCATCGGCGGCTCGTAGGAGATGCGCGAATACAGGTTGGGCGGCACGGCCAGGATGGCCTTCTTGGCCCTGACGGTGACCGTCGCGCCGTGGGCGGTGACCCCGTCGTCGTTCCATTCGATCCTCAGGACGGGGTTGTCCAGGTGCACCGCGTCCCCGAGGCGTTCGGCCAGGGCCTTCGAGACGCCCTGCATGGTGCCCACGATGCGCCGGTCCAGGATGAAGTCCTCGTCGACGAGGTTCGAGAACGAACCGGCCGAGGCGGCCATGAGCAGTGCCTGCAGTGCGGAGAAGGCGTGGGCCGGCTTGGTCAGCATTCCGCCGGCGATGAACAGCCCGATGTTGGTGCAGGCCTCCTCGTTGTCCGAGAGGTTGCGCAGCCAATGGTGGAAGGAGATGGTGTCCAGCTCGCGGGCACGCGCGTGCTCCCAGGGCTTGTCGGGATCGATTTCGGCGGCGAGCCGGTCCATTTCGGCGATGAGCTTGTTGGTCTCCCCGATCGCCTCGGCACCGATCGGGAAGTCGCCGCCCGTGTATTCGGTGCGGGTCCCGTCGGCGGCGATGAAGACCCCGGCGCCGTCGCGGTAGCGCGGATAGGTGCCGATGCCCAGCTCGTCGATGAGCCCGTAGAGCCCCGTCTGGTCCGGGGAGATCCACTGCCCTCCCAGCTCCAGCGTTGCGCCGTGGACCTCGTCGGTCCAGGTGCGTCCGCCCACCCGGCCCCGGGCTTCGAGGACGGCGACGGACCGCCCGGCCTGGGTGAGCGCGTGGGCTGCGGTGAGTCCGGAGGGTCCGGCGCCGATGATGACGACATCGCGGTCGATCGTTGCCATGGTTGTCTCTGCTTCCTGTCCGTGACGACTAAATGAATTGAGTTCATTTACTAGAATGATGATAGGACTAGGGCACGGATTTGTGAAGAGGAACACGTAGGGAGTTTTCTGGTGGGATCGGCAAAGGGGGCCACTCCGGCGCAGCAGGCGGCCCCACGGCGCAGGGCGGGCCGGCCCCGGGGGGAGCTGCTCAACCGCTCCAAGATCAGCGACAGCGCATTGCGCCTGGTCGCCGACCGCGGCTACGAGGCACTGACCATGTCCGCGCTGGCCAAGGCGCTGGGGGTGGCCGCCTCTGCCCTGTACAACCACGTCGGCTCCAAGCAGGAGGTGCTGCAGCTGGTCCAGGACCGGGTGATGGACGACGTCGATTGTTCCGGGTTCGCGACGCTGCCGCTGGAGGCCGCGGTGCGCCGGTGGGCGGAGTCCTACCGCGACGTCTTCGCGCAGCACTCCCCCCTGGTTCCGGTCATCGCCGTGCTCCCGGTCTCGGGTTCGCCCCGGACCTTGCGGATGTACGAGGAGGTGGCGGCGGGATTCGCGCGGGCCGGCTGGGAGGAGTCCCGGATCATCCCGGCCATCGTGTCCCTGGAGTCGTTCATCTTCGGATCGGCGCTCGACGCCGTGGCGCCGAAGGACATCTTCGACGTGGGCCCCCTGTCCGACGGGGTCCCCGCATTCTCCGCGGCAGTGGACAGCCAGCGGGCCACGGGAACGGACGCCGCGCAGGACGCGTTTGGCTACGGACTGGACGCCCTGTTGCGGGGATTGCTGGCCGAGAGCCCCTGATCGAACCGGGAGAGCCGCAGACGCAGGCGGCAGTACCGGCCAGGACTGGTAGCGTGAAGCCTGATCCACCGTTTCCGCCACCTTGGAGCAGCCGTGCAGGTGCCGACCAGGTCCTTCGACCTCCACGCCGTGGTGCAGCCACTCGTGGGGCCGGTCCCGGCCCCGGACCTCCATGTGATGACCTGGAACATCCGCCGGCGCATGCCATGGTGGTGGCCGCCCCCGGCGGACAGGTGGCGGCTCCGCAAACCGCTGCTCCACCGCCTGCTGGCCGCCGAGCACCCCACGATCCTGGGTCTGCAGGAAGTGATGCCGGACCAATCCGAGGACATCCGCACGCTGCTGGGACCCGGATACGCCCACGTGGGCAGCGGCCGGTCGGCGACCCGTGGTGGTGAGCGGTGCGAGATCCACTACGAGACGGCACGGCTGCGGCCCCTGGAAGCCGACACCTGGTGGCTCTCCGCACGTCCCGGCAAGCCGGGCTCGCGTTCCTTCGGCAACCTCGTCCCGCGGCTGGTCACCCAGGCCCGGTTCGAGGACCTGCGCACCGGGGTCCACTTCAACGTGCTGGTCGTGCAGCTGGACCATCTCAGCCGCCGCTCCCGCACCCTCTCGGCGGAACTGCTCCTGCACCGCGTCAGGGACCTGGAAGGGCCGACCGTGCTGATGGGCGATTTCAACGACGACGCCGGCTCCAGCCTGCACGGACGCCTCGCCGATGGCCACGCGCTTCAGGACGCCCTGGTGCTGGCCGGCTCCCGGGCCGGCACCGGCTGCGGCACCTACACCAGGTACCGCCCGCCCCGGCCGAAGGGGCGACGCCTGGACTGGATCCTCGCCACCCCGACAGCGACGGTCCGCCTGGCGGCAGTGAACGCCGTGCGGATCGCGGGCCGGGCCGCATCGGACCACGAGCCGGTCCACGCCGTCCTGGCCTGGGACGCGGCGGCACCGGGGCACCCCGAGCGGAGCCGGCCATGGACGGTTTGATCCCTGCCTTCCTGCGGCGTCCGGAATCGCACGCAGAGCGGGTGGCCGACGGCGTCCGGATCCTGGCAGCCGCCAGCGTCGTGGCCGCTGCGCTGGGCTGGGGGTGGATCCAGTTCGCCGTCTTCATGCTGGCCCTGCTGGCGACGCTGGCCCCGCGGGCCCTCGCCCTCCCCGGCCCCCTCGACATCGCCGTCGGCATCACGGCCCTGGTCGCTGCGTGGAGCAACGTGCTGGACCTCTATGAGCACCTCCCCGGTTGGGACAAGTTCATCCACGGACTGCTGGGCGGACTCGTGGCCCTGCTGGCCGTCACCCTCGCCCAGCGTGCCGGTTCCGTCCCGGCGCCCGGCGACCCGCGGGCCATGCCGATGCTGGTGTCGGCGACCGTGGCCTTCGGCCTGGCGACGGGCGCCGTCTGGGAAATGCTCGAGTGGGCAGGGCACACCTATATCGACCCCGCGGTCCATGTGGGCTATGACGACACCATCGGCGACCTGGCGGCCGACGGTATCGGCTCCCTGGTCGCGGCCCTCCTCTGGTTCCCCTACCTCCGAAGGGTGGGGCATCGGCATCCTAGCGGCGCGCGCACCGGCCACCATGAGGTGCCCCGGCCATGAAGGGGACGGTCCGCCCGGAGGCACCGCTGCCGACGGTCAGCGTCGTCATCCCGGTCAAGGACGACGTCGGCATGCTGCGCCATTGCCTGGGCGCCCTCGCGCAGCAGGAGCAGGCTCCCCACGAGGTCATCGTCGTGGACAACGCCTCATTCGACGACAGCGCAGCGGTCGCCCGCGCCGCCGGGGCACGTGTCGTCGTGGAGCCGCGGGCCGGCATCGGCATGGCCAGCGCGGCGGGCTACGACCAGGCCAGCGGCGAGGTCATCGCCCGCCTGGACGCCGATTCGGTACCCGGACCGGGATGGGTGGCGGCGGTGGCGCGGACGTTTGCGGCTGATGCGGAGCTGGACGCCATCACCGGCCCCGCGCGGTTCACCGACGGACCGGCCGCCGCACGTTGGCCGGCGCTGCTGGCCTATCTCGCCCCCTACTTCGTCCTCACCGGCCTGGCCTTGGGGCACACACCGCTGTTTGGTTCCAACATGGCCTTCCGCCGTGACGCCTGGCGCGAGGTTCGCGGGGCCCTGCACCTGGAGGATTGGCTGGTGCACGACGACGTGGACCTTTCCTTCCACCTCGGCGTCGGCCATACGCTGCGCTTCTGCCCGTCCATCAACGTGGGCATCTCGATGCGCCCGTTCTCCGACGGCGGCGGGCTCCTGCGGTTGCGGCGGGGGTTCCACACCGTCTTCCTGCATTGGCCCGACGAGGCACCGTGGCACCGGTTCGCCCGCCGTGCGCGGGGCGCGATCGGCCGCCTCCCCCGCGGGGCGTCCACCGATGGTGGACGGCGGCCCGGCCGGGCCTAGTACCCCGGGTTGGTCATCATGGCCTGCAGCATCTCGGAGTTCCCCGAGTTGTAGGCCAACCAGAGGACGGCGCCGCTGAGCGCGACGACGACTCCGCCCCACACGGCGCCGACCTTGGCCAGGAACCGGGCCTCGTCGCGCTTGATGGAGAGCTTGTCGGCCTTGAAATCGTCGCTGAGGCGCCCCAGCCGCGCGACCGGGGAATCGGTGATGCGCGGCGTCATGTCGACCAGCGAATTCGCCGCCCAGTCGGTGCGGCCACCGCGCAGGCGGGCGATGGTGATGTCGTGCTTGCGGTTCTGCAGGAGTTCGGTGATGCTCTCGCCGTGGCGCGCCAGCAGGATGTCCTCGCCCAGGTGTAGCGCCTTTTCCGACACCAGCCCCTGACGTGTAGGTGCTCCACGCATGACGACACTCCCTTCGGCGGAACCACCCGCACTTTGTGAAAACTTTCCCTTACAACCAAAATACGCCGGTTTGACGCAGTCGAACAGGGCAGGCGATGACGAAGCGGCCAATCTCACAGGGGGGTGTGGCCCGCACCGCCAGGGAATCAGCGGCTGGTGAAGTGCCAGATGACGCCGATGGTCCACACCGACCCGGCCAAGGCGGCGCACCCGAACTCGACGAGGATGCCGAGGCCCGTTGACTTCAGGGTCGCGGCACTGGCGCGCAGCGCGGAAGCCAGGTCCCGCCGTCGTGCAAATTCCGCCAGCAGCAGGCCCGCGCCGAATCCGACAAAGAGGCCCACCACGGGGATCAGGAACATGCCGGCGATGCCCGCGGCCACCGCGACGAGGATCGTTCCGCGGGGGATCTGCTGGCGTTTCATGCTGCGGCCGGTCAACACCGCGGAGGCCGACCACCCGACCACGGCCAGGGCCATGCCGATGCCGGCGCATACCCACGCCGCGGGGCTGCCCAGGATCCGCGCCCAGGCCAGCAAGGTGAGAATGGTCAGCAGGCTGCCGGGCAGCACGGGGTAGACCGTGCCAACCACGGCGACAACCAGCAAAAGGCCGGCGATGACGGAGACCAGGATCTGTGTGTCCACGACCCCAGTCTGCCAGCATCACCGGCCCCTGGAACGACGTGGGGTCAGAGGTTGACCTTGACGTCGCCTTGCTTCTTGAGCTTCTCGACCAGGGTCGCGGTGGCCTTGTTCTCCTTCTGCTGCTCGACCTGCTTCTTGAGCTGCGACTTCACTTCCTTGTACTTCGGCATGGCTGCTGCCGAACCGCCGCTGGCGCCACCCTGCTGCTTCTGGGCTTGCTCGGCCTGGGCGTAGGCGGCCTTCATTTCCTTCTCGCTGGCGGTGAAGGTGCCGAGTTCCTTCTTGATGACCCCTTCGACCTCGACCTGCTGCTTGAGCTGCTTGTCTACGGTCGCGCGATCCATGCCCTGCTTCTTCAGCGCGGCCAGGAACTCCTTGGAATTCATCTGATTGGTCTTCGCCGCGGCGGCCAGGGCCTTGTCCATATCTGCCTTGCTGGCCTTCAGCCCCGTCTTCTCGGCGTGCTGCACCAGCAGTTCGGACCCGACCATGCCCTCGACGGCCTGTTTCTTCATCTCGGTCTGGTCGGAGACGTCCTGGCCCGACATCTGGGCCTGCATCGCGGCCTGCTGGAACTGGCTCTTGTAGACGTCGGCGAACTCGTCCTTGGTGATGTCCTTGCCGTTGACCGTGGCCACCACGTCCGGGACGCCGTTCATGTCAGGCGAAGGCGCGGCGGCCTCCTGGCTACCAGCGGACTGCGAGGAGGGCGCCGGGGACGATCCGGCAGCCTCGTCGTTTCCACCGCTGCCGCATGCAGTGACCAGGGAAAGGGACCCCACCAATGCCAGTGCGGCCATCATCTTCTTCTTGTTCACGTGCTACCTCCTGAGGTATTCGAATCCCGACGAGGCTAGCAACATGACCTGAACGGAGTCTGGATACAGCACCCCAAAGCCCCGGATTACGCTCTCGGCCTACCCCGGAACCAGGTCCGGCCCCCACGAGTTGGGCAGACAAGACAGAGAGCCACGACCCGTACACCGATGGCACGATTCCAGGAGGACCACGATGGGCACGTTCAACAAGCTGGTGGACAAGGGCAAGCAGATGGCCGGGAAATACCTGCGCGAGCAGCTGGCAGAACACCAGGGCCAGCGTCCTGCCACGCCACGGGACCGGGGACCGCAGCAGGACCCGCATGCCGGGCGTCAGCGCACCCCGGATCCCCGGATGGGCACCGCCCCCGGCCGGACGGCGGGGCCCGCACCGACTGCTGACGAGGCGGCCATTGCGAAGTACAAGTACATGCTGCACACCGCGCCGCCTGAGGACATGGAGCGCGCGCACATTGAGGCCTTCTCACGCCTGACCCCGGCACAGCGCGATGCGTTGCAGGCCGGCCTGGGCGACGAACTGCCGGCCGGCGAGCGCCCGCGCTCCAACCGGCCCGAGGACCTGGCCCGTTCGGCCACCCGCGCCGAGGTGGCCCGCCCGGGTTTCATGGAACGGCTCCTCGGTGGCGGTGGGCGCTCCGGGGCACGGGGCACGAGCCGCGGCTTCGGGGGGCTGGCAGCCGGGGCCGCCGGAGGCATCGGCGCCGGGCTGATGGCCGGGGTGGCCGGCGGGTTCATCGGCAGCGCCATCGCCGGGCCGCTGCTGGACGGCTTCTCCGGGATCGGCGACGGCCTGGGCGGGGCCCTCGGCGACGTCACCGGCGGGCTCGGGGACACGGTCTCCGGCCTGGGTGACGCGGCGTCCGGACTGGGCGATACCGTGTCGGCCGGCGGAGAGGCGCTCTCCGGTGGCGGCCTGCTCGATGGGCTCCTGGGCGGCGGAGGCGAGGGCTTCCTGGGCCAGGGCGGCGACGGTTTCTTCGGCGGCGGGGCGAACGACTGGGAACTCTGACCACCACGGATTGTTGAACAATCCGCCATCTTGATGCATGCTGGGGGGACCAGCAAAAGAGACGGAGATCACGGTGAGCAGCATCGACCTGAACAGCGACGTGGGCGAGTCCTTCGGAAATTGGACCATGGGCGATGACGCGGCCATCTTCCAGTCCGTATCCAGCGCGAACGTGGCGTGCGGTTTCCACGCCGGGGACCCCTCCACCATGGGCCAGACCTGCCGCGACGCGGTGGCCGCCGGTGTGGTGATCGGCGCCCACGTGGCGTACCGCGATCTGGCAGGATTCGGCCGCCGCTTCCTGGACTGCTCCCCCACCGAGCTCGCCGACGACGTGCTGTACCAGCTCGGTGCACTCGACGCAGTGGCCCGGGCGGCCGGCGGTTCCATCCGCTACGTCAAACCCCACGGCGCGCTCTACAACACGATCGTCCACCACGAGGCACACGCCCAGGCCGTCGTCGACGCGGTGAAGGCCTTCGGCACCGACCTGCCGCTGCTGCTGCTCCCCGGCTCCGTTGCCCTGGCCCGCGCCGAGGCCGCCGGCTTGCGGGCGGTGGCCGAGGCCTTCGCCGACCGCGCCTACAACCCGGACGGCACACTGGTCTCCCGACGTGAGGAAGGCGCCGTCCTGCACGATCCCGACGTCGTGGCCGCGAACATGGTGCGCCTGGCGACCGAGGGCACGCTGCAGGCCCGTGACGGTTCCACCCTGTCCATGTCGGCCGAAAGCATCTGCCTGCACGGCGACACCGCCGGTGCGGTGGCCATGGCCGCCTCCGTCCGCCGGGGCCTGGAAGACGCAGGCGTCACCATCGGCTCCTTCGCATGAGTTCACCGGCGGTGCGCTGGGCAGGACCCCGCACCCTGCTGTTGCAGCTCGGCGCTCTCGAGGAGGTCCTCGCCCTGCACGCCCGGCTGATGCGCTCACCGCTTCCCGGGCAACTCGAGGTGCTGGCCGCCGCCGAAACCGTGATGCTCGCCTTCGATACCCGCGCCCACGCACTCGCCGCCCCGGCTGCGGTCCAACGGCTCGAGCACGCGGCGGACGCTGCTGCAGCCGGCCGCGAGATCACCCTGGATGTGGTGTACGACGGCGAGGACCTCGCCGAGGTGGGACGGCTCACCGGTCTGGGCGCCGAGGGCGTCATCGCCGCACACACCGGGCAGGTCTGGACCGCGGCGTTTGGCGGGTTCGCCCCCGGGTTCGCCTACCTCCACGGCGAGGACGAACGGCTGGCGGTGCCCCGTCGCGACAGCCCGCGCACCGCGGTGCCCGCGGGATCGGTCGCCCTGGCCGGACCGTTCTCGGCCGTCTATCCGGCCCGCTCCCCGGGCGGCTGGCAGCTGATCGGCCACACCGACGCCACCCTGTGGGATCTGGACCGCGAGCGCCCCGCCCTGGTGCGCCCCGGGGACACCGTGCGCCACCGCGCCGTCCGCGCGTTCATCGACGTGCGCACCGCCGGACAGGCCGTCGGACAGGCCACCGTCGAACAGCCCCCCGGATCCGGCACCGCACTGACCGTGGTCTCCCCCGGCCTCCAATCACTCATCCAGGACCTCGGCCGCCCCGGACTGGGCGACCTCGGGGTACCGGCGGCCGGTGCGGCCGACACGGCGTCCACCCGGCAGGCCAACCGCCTGGTCGGCAACCCGCCCGGCGATGCGGTGATCGAGACCCTCCTCGGCGGCCTGCAGGTCAGGGCCGTCGGGGCACTGGTGGCGGCCCTCACCGGTTCCGCGCAGAGCGCCTCCATCACCGGACCCCACGGCGACCGGAGCGCGCCCGCCCGCACCCCCTTCGCCCTGCACGACGGCGAAATCCTCACCCTGGATGCCCCGGGCACCGGGTTGCGCAGCTACCTCGCCGTCCGCGGCGGACTGGCAGTTCCCCCGGTACTGGGCAGCCGCTCCACCGACACGCTCTCGGGCATCGGCCCCACCCCGCTGGCCTCCGGCACCTCGCTGCCCGTCGGCCCCGCGGGCCACGGCCACGTGGTGGGCAACCCCGAACCGGAAGCCACCGGAACCCCGGTGGAGGGCACCCTCACCCTGCGCGTCACCCCCGGCCCCCGGGCCGACTGGTTCGACGACACAGCACTCACCTCCCTGTGCGATGCGCCCTGGAGGGCCGGCACGCAATCCAACCGCATCGGCGTCCGGCTCGAGGCCGGGGACGGCCAGTCCCCGCTGCAACGCACCCGCTCCGGGGAACTGGCCAGCGAGGGCACCGCGACCGGATCCCTGCAGGTCCCGCCCTCGGGCCTGCCGGTCCTCTTCCTCGCGGACCACCCGGTGACCGGCGGCTATCCGGTGATCGCCGTCGTCGTTCCCGAGGACCTCCCGGCCGCCGCCCAGGCCGCCCCCGGCACCACCCTCCACTTCCGTCTGGTCGACCCGGACACCCTCGAAACCCCAGCCACCATCGAAGGAACCCACCCATGAAAAAGGTCCTGATCGCCAACCGCGGGGAGATTGCCGTCCGCGTGGTCCGCGCCTGCGCCGACGCCTCGCTGGCCTCCGTCGCCGTCTACTCCGACCCCGACGCCGATGCCCTCCACGTCCGCCTGGCCGATGAGGCCTACGCGCTCAACGGCACCACCAGCTCCGAGTCCTACCTGGACGTGTCCAAGCTGCTCGGGGTCGCCGCTGCCTCCGGGGCCGACGCCGTGCACCCCGGCTACGGGTTCCTCTCCGAGAACGCCGACTTCGCGCAGTCGGTCATCGATGCCGGGCTGACGTGGATCGGCCCCACCCCGCAGGCCATCCGCGACCTGGGCAACAAGGTCACCGCGCGGGACATCGCCGTGCGCGCCGGGGCGCCGTTGGTCCCGGGCAGCGAGGGGACGCTTCAGGACGCGGCGGCGGTCCACGCCTTCGCCGCCGAGCACGGGGTCCCGGTGGCCATCAAGGCGGCCTTCGGCGGCGGCGGCCGCGGCATGAAGATCGCCCGCCGCATCGAGGACATCGACGACGCCTTCGAGTCGGCGGTCCGCGAATCCACCGCTGCGTTCGGCCGCGGCGAGTGCTTCGCTGAACGCTTCCTGGACCTGCCCCGCCACGTCGAGGCCCAGATCCTGGCCGACACCCACGGCAACGTCGTGGTCGTGGGCACCCGCGACTGCTCGCTGCAGCGGCGCAACCAGAAACTCGTGGAGGAGGCCCCCGCCCCGTTCCTCACCGACGACCAGCGCTCCCGCATCCACGAATCCGCCAAGGCCATCTGCCGCGAGGCCGGCTACACCGGTGCCGGGACCGTCGAATACCTGGTCTCCCCCGACGGGATCATCTCCTTCCTGGAGGTCAACACGCGCCTGCAGGTCGAGCACCCGGTCACCGAGGAGACCACCGGCGTGGACCTGGTCGCCGAGCAGTTCCGCATCGCCGACGGCCTGCCCCTCTCGTTCACGCAGGACCCGCAGCCCACCGGCCACGCCTTCGAGTTCCGGCTCAACTGCGAGGACCCCGCACGCGGCTTCCTGCCCTTCCCCGGCACCATCGACGCCTTCGAGGCACCCACCGGTGCGGGCGTCCGCGTCGACACCGGCGTCGGCTCCGGGTACACCGTGCCCACCCAGTACGACTCCCTGCTGGCCAAGCTGATCGTCCACGGCGCCGACCGCCAGCAGGCGCTGCGCCGCGCCCGGGCAGCCCTCGACGAACTGGTCATCTCCGGCCTGCCCACCGTCATCCCCTTCCACCAGGCAGTCGTCCGGCACCCCGATTTCACCGCCACCGACAGCTTCGGGGTCCACACCACCTGGATCGAGACCTCCTTCGCCGACGAACTGGCCGCCTCCCCGTACCTCGCCGCCGCCCAACCCGGCGCCGAACGCGAGCGGCTGACCATCGAACTCGACGGCAAGGCGGTCCAGCTCGGCCTGCCCGCTGCCCTGCTCGGCGCCCTGCGTGGCGGCGGAACAGTGCACGACGGCGGTGCCTCCTCCGCTGCCGCGGCACCCTCCGCCGGGGCCGGCACCGGCGACGGCACGGAACTCACGGCCCCCATGAACGGCAACCTGGTCAAGTGGGTCGCCGCCGACGGCGCCGAGGTCGCCGCAGGCGATCCGGTGCTGATCCTGGAGGCGATGAAGATGGAGACCACCGTCCCCGCCCACCGCACCGGCACCCTGCGCCGCGGGGGCACCGAGCCGGGCACCGCCGTCGTGCGCGGTGAAACGCTGGGATCCATCAACTGAACCGCACCCCGTCCGGGAGCAGCCACCCGGCCCGGTAGATTGGAGACATGTCAGTGAACGCCCTGCTGGAGGACCTCGACCCCGATATGTCGCGGCATGCCCACACCGGGGCGTGGATCGCCGCCGTGCTGCGCCGCCGGATCGCGCAGGGACTGCTGACGCCCGGCTCCAAGCTGTCCGAGCAGACACTGTCCGCCTCGCTGGGTGTCTCGCGCAATACGTTGCGCGAGGCGTTCAGCACGCTGGCCGGTGAATCGGTGGTGGAACGGATCCCCAACCGCGGGGTCTTCGTGGCCGCCCCCGGCGCGGAGGAGGTCCGCGAGATCTACCGGGTCAGGCGCCTGATCGAACCGGCAGCAGTACTCTGGGGCACCCCGAGCGAACGCGACCTCGACGAGATGGACACCATCGTCGCGCACGCCCAACAGGCGCGGGCGGCCGGCTCGGTCTCCGACATGGCCGATGCGAACCAGGCACTGCACCAGGCGGTCGTCGCGTTGACCGGCAGCTCGTCGCTCCAGGTGCTGATGGAGCAGGTGCTGGCCCAGATGCGGCTGGTCTTCCACGCCATGTCGGCAGCCCCCGACTTCCACACCCACTACGTCCAGCGCAACATCGACATCGTCGCCCGGCTCCGTGCGGGGCGGCCCGCCGAGGCCGCCGAGGTGCTGCGCAGCTACCTCGACGATGCCGAAGCCGAACTGCTCGGACACCTCGAGGCCCACGGCACGACGCCGGACCCGACCACCAACTAGCGAAGGACACCTCATGCGCATGCCCCGGATCCTGGGCCTGGTCCTCGCCGGAGGGCAGGGCTCCCGGCTGGGCGCGCTGACCGATGACCGGGCCAAACCGGTACTCCCCGTCGGTGGCACGTACCGGCTCATCGACATCGCGCTGTCCAACCTGGCGCATTCGCACATCAGCGACGTCTGGGTCATCCAGCAATACCTGCCCAACAGCCTCAACGAACACCTGGCCAACGGCCGGCCCTGGGACCTGGACCGCACCCATGGCGGGATGCGCGTCCTGCCGCCGTTCCAGGGCGCCGACGGTGCGGGATTCGCCCACGGGAACACCGATGCGCTGAACCGGCAGAAGGAACTGATCCGCGAGTTCGACCCGGAGCTGGTCCTGATGCTCAGCGCCGACCACCTGTACACCCTGGACTTCCAGGACCTCATCGACACCCATCGCGACCGGGACGCCGACCTGACCATGGTGACGACGATGGTCGATGAGAACCCCACCCGCTACAGCGTCGTGTCCACCGACGACGACGGCACCGTCACCGACTTCGCCTACAAGCCCCAGGACCCCCAGGGCCGGCTCGTGGCCACCGAGATCTTCCTCTTCGAGGCCTCCGCGCTGCTCACCGCGTTGGACGAGCTGGAAGCACGTGAGGGCGAACTGGGTGACTACGGCGAGGACCTGATGCCCTGGTTCATGGAGCACCGCCAGGTGGTGGAGCACCGCCACGAGGGCTACTGGCTGGATCTGGGCACGTTGCAGTCGTATTGGACGGCCCACCTGCAGCTGCTCGACGGCAACGGCGCCGACCTCGACAAACCCGATTGGCCGATCCTCACCGCCAAGCCCCAGCTGCTGCCCGCCCGCATCCACGCCACGGCTCAGGTGGCGGACTCCCTCATCGCTGCCGGCACCGACATCCGGGGCACCGTCGAGCACTGCGTCATCGGCCCGCGCACCGTCATCGAGGAGGGCGCCACGGTCCGCCACAGTGTGCTCCTCGACGGGGTGCATGTGGCCGCGGGCGTCACGCTGGAGAACGTCATCGTCAATGCAGGCGCCCATGTTTCCGGCGGCAACCGCCGCGGCACCAGCGGTGCCGTGACGCTCATCGACGACGATGGGCTGGTCAGCACCACCGAGGAATTCGACCGGACGGCCGTCCTGCCCCAGGGGTTCTGAGCACGACGGCGGCTGCCGGGCTCGGCGGTCAGGCCTGCGGCAACCGCAGGATCACTGCGGAAACCGCGTCCACCGTGATCCCGCCCTCCGTCCGTTCGACCCCGCCCGCGCCGGTGGACAGCAGGACCTCCCCGGGTTCCCCGGGCAGTGGCACGGTGGCATCGCGCTCCGCCAGGTTCACCGCCACGGCGATCACGCCCCGCCTCAGCAGCAGCCACCCTTCCGCCTCATGGAACTCGACCTGGGGCCAGGTGCCGGTATCGGCCAGATCCGGCTCGGCAGCGCGCAGGGCCAGCAGCCGGCGGTACAGCTCCAGCATCCGGGCGTGGACCGTTCCCGGCGCCTCCGCTTCGGACCAGTCGAGCTTCGAGTCCAGGAACGTCGACTCGGCCTGCGGGTTCGGAACCACGCCGGGGTCCCACCCCATG
The DNA here is from genome assembly GCF_039526245.1 of Arthrobacter rhombi. Lineage (NCBI taxonomy): Bacteria > Bacillati > Actinomycetota > Actinomycetes > Micrococcales > Micrococcaceae > Arthrobacter > Arthrobacter rhombi. The sequence continues at coordinate 45,356 of NZ_BAAAIV010000010.1, read as the reverse complement.
GCAGCGAACTCGGCCAGCCGGCCTTCCGCCGTCGCCTGCCCCAGTTCGGGCTCCGGGTGGGAGGTGAAGAACTGCCAGGGCGTCGACGCGGCGAACTCCTCGCCCATGAACAGCAGGGGGGTGAACGGGGCCGTCAGGTTCAGCACGGCCGCCAGCTCCAACCGGTCGGCCGTCAGGGTGGCGGTCAGCCGGTCCCCCGCGGCGCGGTTGCCGATCTGGTCATGGTTCTGCGTGCACACCACCAGCTGCCCGGGCGTCACCCGGTCCTGGTTGACGGGCCGCCCGTGGTGGCGTCCGCGGAACGACGAATAGCTGCCGTCGTGGAAGAACCCGCCGCGCAGGACCTGGGCGAGCGCCCCCACCGATTCGAAGTCCGCGTAATATCCGGCGGTCTCCCCCGTGAGGTTCACATGGACCGCATGGTGGAAGTCATCGCTCCACTGCCCACAGAGGCCATCGCCGTTGACATCGCGCGGCTGGATCAGCCGGTCGTTGTTCAGGTCCGATTCGGCGATGAGGAACAAGTCCTTGCCGAGCTGGTGCCCCAGCGCATCGGTGGCCGCCGCCAGCTCCTCCAGCAGCGGGGTGGCCCGCGTGTCCTTGAACGCGTGCACGGCATCCAGCCGCAGCCCATCGACGTGGTGGTCGCGCATCCACATCAGCGCGTTCTCCACGATGTAGCTGCGGACCTCATCCGAGTCCGGGCCGTCCAGGTTCACCGAGTCGCCCCACGTGTTGGCGTTGCCCGCCGTCAGGTAGGGGCCGAAACGTGGCAGGTAGTTCCCGCTGGGACCGAGGTGGTTGTAGACGACGTCCTGGATGACGCCGAGCCCGTGCTGGTGGGCGGCGTCGACGAAACGCTGGTAGGCGGCCGGACCGCCATAGGTTTCCTGGACCGCATACCAGAGCACGCCGTCATAGCCCCAGTTGTGCGTTCCGTTGAAGGCGTTGACGGGCAGCAGCTCGACGTGCTGGATCCCCAGTTCGGCCAGGTACCCCAGACGTGCCGCCGCGGCATCGAGGGTCCCCTCCGGGGTGAAGGTGCCCAGATGCAGTTCGTAGATGGCCCCACCGGCCAGCCCCGGCGATTCCCAGGACGCATCGCCCCAGCTGTGGGCACCGGGATCGAAGGTGCGCGAGAGCCCGTGGACCCCGTCGGGTTGGCGCCGCGAGCGTGGATCCGGCAGCGGGGTATCCTCGCCGTCGACCAGGTAGCCGTAGTCGAGTTCCCCGGGAGGGGGAACGACGGCGGGAGCCCACCACCCGCCGTCGTGCTGGTGCATGGCCACCCGCTGGCCCGCTACCAGCAGCTCCAGTGCGTGGGCCCGCGGGGCCCAGACGGCGAACGGCTTGTCCATGGTGTTCCCCTATTCCCCCGTGGGCACGAGCACGGCGCCCGGGTAGTCCGCGAAGACGTCGGCGGCCCGCAGGTGGCCGTCGCTGCTGTGCAGACGGCCGGTGATTTCGTCCCGGTAGGAGCCGGGGGCGACGTGCAGTTCGGTGTCCCGCCAGCCTCCGTCGGCACCAAGGCGGATGGGAAGGCGCGTCACCGCGGCGATGGCCCCGCCACGGTCGAAGGCGAAGAGGTGGTCGGCGGCCACCCCGGTGACGGCGACTGCCTCGTAGCCGGTGAACAGTTCCGGACGGTCACGGCGCAGCCGCAGGGTCCGGGAAACCATCAGCAGTTTCGCGGCACCGTCGGCGTCCAGCGGGGGGACCGACGCGGCCCCGTCCCCGCGGTGAAGTCCGGCCAGCACGGTGCGCCGTAGGGCGAAGTCCACCGGACGGCGGTTGTCCGGGTCCACCAGCGAGCGGTTCCAGAACTCGGTGCCCTGGTAGACGTCGGGAACGCCCGGCATGGCCAGTTGGAGCAGCTTGGCGCAGAAGCCGTTGGACCAGCCGGCCGCCCGGATGTGCCCGTCGACGCCGCGGACCATCCCGAGCAGCTCCGGGTGGTCGTACGCGGCATCCACCGCGGCGTGCAGGCGGGCCTCGAATTCCTCGTCGGGATCCGTCCACGTGGTGCTGTTTCCCGCCTCCCTGGCCGCCTTCTCGGCGTAGGCGTGCGCCCGCTCCCGGCTCGCCGGGTACGAGCCCACGGCCGCCTGCCACAACAGGTCGGCAAACGGCTCGTCGCCGAGCGGGACCAGCGCGTCGAGTCGTGCCATGGTCTGGGCCCAATATCCGGGCAGCTCCGAGAGCACGCTGATGCGGGCCCGGGTGTCCTCGCCCCGCTTGGTGTCGTGGGTGCTCAGCGTGGTCATCGCGTCGGGGGCCTCCAGTTGACGGGCGGCCAGCCGGGTGTGGAGTTCGAACGGTTCCACCGCGAAGATCGAGGGGTCTGCCCCGACCTCGTTCAAGGAGGTCAACCGGGTGAACCGGTAGAAGGCGGTGTCCTCCACGCCCTTGGCCATGACCATGCCGGAGGTCTGCTGGAAGCGGGTGGCCAGTTCGCCCAGCCCGCCCTCGCCTGCCGGATGGAGCAGCGGGTGCAGTGCAGTGATGGCCTCCGCGATGTCGGGTCGGTGGATGCGGGCGGCGATGACTGCCGCCTCCAGGTGGTCTGCGCCGTCGGGCAGGTAGCTGCGGTAGACCGGGAAGCAACTGAGGATCTCGGCGAGCGCGTCGATGGCGGCTTCCGCGTCCACCGCGGCATCCGCGGGGACCAGCCGCGCGAGCCGGAGGACCTCGGAGTGCAGCAGGCCGTCGGCGATGGCACGCTTCGTGTCGTGGATCATCGGGTGGTAGCCCTCCACGGGTGCCACCTCGCTGAGCACCTTCCGGCCCTCCGGGTCGACAAAGAGGCGGTCGATGTCCGCGAGGGCGTCATAGCCGGTGGTGCCTTCGCATTCCCAGCGCGCCGGCAGTTTCTCGCCGGGTTCGAGGATCTTCTCGACCAGCAGGTAGGCCCCTCCGGTGATCGCGCGCAGGCGTTCCAGGTAGCCGGCGGGATCGGCGAGGCCGTCGGGATGGTCGATGCGCAGCCCGTCGACCAGGCCGTCGTCGAACCAGCTGCGGATCTGGGCGTGGGATTCGTCGAAGACCCACGGCACCTCCACGCGCAGGCCGGCCAACGAGTTCACCCCGAAGAAGCGGCGGTAGTTCAGTTCGTTGTCGGCACGGCGCCAGTTGACCAGTTCATAGTGCTGGCGGTCGTGGACCGTGCGGGCATCCTCCCCGGCGGCGGCGGTTCCGGCTGCGACGGGGAAGGCATGTTCGTAATAGTGCAGCTCAAGCCCGTCCTCGGCCGGGACGAGCTGGAGCTGATCCAGTCCGTCGTCGCCCAGCACGGGTAGGCGGATCCGCCCGTTGGCCGCGTCCCAATCGACGTCGAAGGCCTCGGCATAGCGGGAGGACCGGCCCTCGCCGAGCAGCGAGAACCACCAGCGGTTGAGCTTCGGGGTGGCCACGCCCATGTGGTTGGGCACGATGTCCACCAGCACTCCCATTCCGGCGTCGTGGGCTGCCCGGGACAGCGCCTCGAGCCCCTCACGGCCACCGCGGGAGGCATCGACGGTCGCCGGATCCACGACGTCGTAGCCGTGGTCGGAACCCGTCTCCGCGGTGAGGATCGGGGACAGGTAGACCCAGTCGACCCCGAGGTCCCGCAGGTACGGGACCAGCTCGGCGGCGTCGTACAGGGTGAATCCGGGACGGATCTGCAGGCGGTAGGTCGAGCGCGGGATCCTCATGGCTATTCCACCGGCTCCCCTGCGTCCCCGCTGCCCGGTTCCCCGCGCGGCCCGGCCAACGCGGCCAGCGAGGCGGCCACCGAATGGTCCGTCTCCGCGGCCTTTTCGTAGGCGCGCAACACCAGCAGGGAGCGGGCCATCACCGTCGCGGTGCTGCCGGCCGCCACCTGGTCGGTGCTGGCATACTCGCCCGAGGTGTCCAGCACCGGTTCCCACTGGGTGCCATGCTCCTCGGCGGGAACGGTGAAGTCCACATCCTCGTGGTACGGGTTGAAGTACAGCAGGAAGTTCCGGTCACGGATCGCCTGGCCTCGTTCGTCGGCTCCGGCGATCCCGTACCCGTTGAGGAAGACCCCGAAGGATTGCGCCAGGTCGGCGTCCCAGTCCTTGGGGCTCATCGGCGTCCCGTCCTCGCGGAGCCACTCGATGTCCGGCAGGTCCTCGCCATCGGCGCGTTCGACCGGGCGGCCGTCGAAGAAGCGGCGGCGCCGGAACGTCGGATGTTCGGCGCGGAGCCGGTTGACGGCTGCGGTGAATTCCAACAGCGGCGCATCCGCGTGCTCCCAGTCGACCCAGGACAGCTCCGAGTCCTGCGCGTACGTGTTGTTGTTGCCCTGCTGGGTCCTGCCGAGCTCGTCGCCGTGGGAGATCATCGGCACCCCCTGCGAGAGCAGCAGGGTGGCGAGGTAGTTGCGTTGCTGGCGGGCCCGCAGGGTCTGGATCGCCGGGTCATCCGTGGGGCCCTCGACGCCACAGTTCCAGGACCGGTTGTTCGATTCGCCGTCGTTGTTGTCCTCGCCGTTGGCGTCGTTGTGCTTGTCGTTGTAGGAGACCAGGTCCCGCAGCGTGAACCCGTCGTGTGCGGTGACGAAGTTGATCGATGCCACGGGACGTCGGCCGGAATGCTCGTACAGGTCGGCCGAGCCGGAGAGCCGTGCGGCGAACTCGCCCAGGGTGGAGGGCACCCCCCGCCAGAAGTCGCGCACGGTGTCGCGGTATTGCCCGTTCCATTCGGTCCACTGCGGCGGGAAATTGCCGACCTGGTAACCACCGGGGCCGATGTCCCAGGGCTCGGCGATGAGCTTGACCTGCGAGACCACGGGGTCCTGCTGGATGAGCTCGAAGAAGGTCGAGAGCTTGTCGACGTCGTAGAATTCGCGGGCCAGCGTGGAGGCCAGGTCGAAGCGGAACCCATCGACATGCATCTCGGTGACCCAGTAGCGCAGCGAATCCATCAGCAGCTGCAGCGGGTGCGGGTTGCGCACGTTCAGCGAGTTTCCCGTGCCGGTGTAGTCCATGTAGTACTGCGGGTCGTCCTCGACCAGACGGTAGTAGGCGGCGTTGTCGATGCCGCGGAAGGACAGCGTGGGGCCCAGGTGGTTGCCTTCGGCGGTGTGGTTGTACACGACGTCGAGGATCACCTCGATGCCGGCCAGGTGCATGGCCTTGACCATCGCCTTGAACTCCTGGACCTGCTGGCCCTCGTCGCCGGTGGAGCAGTAGGTGTTCTGCGGGGCGAAGAAGCCGATGGTGTTGTAGCCCCAGTAGTTGGACAGGCCCTGGTCCTGCAACGTGGAATCGTTGACGAATTGGTGCACCGGCATCAGTTCGATGGCCGTGGCGCCGATCTTCTGCAGGTGGCTGATGATGGCCGGATGGGCCAGGCCGGCGTAGGTCCCACGTTGTTCCTCGGGGACCTCGGGATGTGACTGGGTGAGCCCCTTGACGTGGGCTTCGTAGATGACGCTCTGGTGGTAGGGCCGCTGGGGGCGCCGATCCCCGGCCCAGTCGAAGTAGGGGTTCACCACGACCCCGAGCATCATGTGGGCTGCGGAATCATCGTCGTTGACGGATTCCTCGTCGCCGAAGACATACCCGAAGAGCGAGGGATCCCAGTCGACCTCGCCGTGGACTGCCTTGGCATAGGGGTCCAACAGGAGCTTGTTCGGATTGCACCGCAGTCCGGCGGCAGGATCCGAGGGGCCGTGCACCCGGTAACCGTACTTCTGCCCCGGCATCGCCTGCGGCAGGTAGCAGTGCCAGACGAAACCATCCACCTCGGTGAGGTCGATGCGGGTCTCTGCACCGTCGTCGTCCAGCAGGCACAACTGCACCGCGTCGGCGACCTCGCTGTAGAGCGCGAAGTTGGTGCCGTTGCCGTCGTAGGTGGCGCCCAACGGGTAGGCGCTTCCGGGCCAAACGTCCATGTGTGCTCCTCCGAACGGGGTCGGACACCCGGTGCGGTGCCCTGCCGCTCACGATATAGGCAGCCGGGTCATTCCGCATCGTGTTCCGCGTCTCGTGACGACGCCGCCGGCACGCGGTGATGTGGCGGCCACTCCCCCCTGGGAGGGAGTAGCCGCCACATCACGGGAACCGGAACTGGGGATTCCTGTTCCCGCGGCGTGCGGGGAGACCCTGGGGAGGCCTCGGTCCGCACGGGGTGCACCATCGCGCCGGTCAGGGCACGAGGTAGTCGATGTCCCGGGCGTCGGTGACGAGCATGTGCCCGGGCGCATGTCCGATGGCGAGCGGCGGACGCGATTCCATGACCGCTGCCTGCGGGGTGACCCCACAGGCCCAGAACACGGGCAGGTGGCCGTCGGGGACGTCCACCGGGTCGCCGAAGTCCGGCCGGGACAGGTCATCGATGCCCAGCTCCGCGGGGTTGCCGATGTGGACCGGTGCTCCGTGGACGGCCGGGTAGCGGGAGGTGATCCGCACCGCGTCGGCGACCTGGGAGGCCGGGAAGGGCCGCATCGAGACGACCAGCGGGCCGGACAGGGTCCCGGCTCCCGCGCAGCGCACCGTCGTCCGGTACATCGGCACGTTCACGCCCTGCTCGATGTGGGCCACCGGGAGACCGCCGTCCAGCAGCGCCGCTTCGAAGGTGAAGGAGCAGCCGACGATGAACGTCACCAGGTCATCGCGCCAGTGGGCGGTGAGGTCGGTGGGCTCGGCCACGGGTCGTCCATCCTCGTAGACGATGTACTTCGGCACGTCGGTGCGGATGTCCCCGCCGGCCAGCAGCGGTCCCGTGGTCTCCCCGGCGTCGAGGACGCCCAGGATCGGGCAGGACTTGGGGTTCCGTTGGGCGAAGAGCAGCACGTCGAAGGCCTGGGCCTTCGGGACGATGATCAGGTTCGCCTGGGCATAACCGCGGGACATGCCGGCCGTCGGTGCCACCAGCCCGTCGCGGAAAGCGGCCCGGGCCTGCGCGGGGGTCCAGGCTCCCCGCGCCACGGTGGGATCCGGGCCAGGCCCGGGCACCGCCGTCGTGCCCTGTCCTGCGGTCGGGGTCATCGCACTCACGCCCACAGCTGGCCGAGGCCGGAGAGCGACATCCAGCCCAGGTAGAGGGTCAGCAACCAGGCCAGCACGCCGACGATGAGCAGCCAGAGGGGATACTTGTAGCCCTGCAGCAGGTCCCTGCGGCGCCAGGCGACCCACAGGATGACCGCGAACCCGATGGGCAGGATCAGCCCGTTGAAGGCCCCGGCGAAGATCAGCAGCGTCTGCGGGGCCTGCCCGAGCAGCAGGAACGCGGCGGCACAGAAGGCGATGAACGCGACGGTGATGAGGTTGCGGGTGCGCTCGGAGGTCCTGGAGGTGGTGATGAAGGAGACCGAGGTGTAGGCGGCGCCGACCACCGAGGTCAGCGCGGCGCTCCAGAGCACGACGCCGAACATGCGCAGGCCGATTTCGCCTGCCGCGTGCTGGAAGGCCTCGGCTGCCATGTTGTTTCCGGCGAGGGTGACGCCGCCGGCGACGACGCCGAAGATCGCCAGGAAGAGCAGCACGCGCATGATCCCGGTGACGATGACGCCGAGCACCGAGCTCTGCGTGATGGCCTTGACGTTGTCCGGTCCGGTGGCGCCGGAGTCCAGCATGCGGTGGGCGCCGGCATAGGTGATGTAGCCGCCGACGGTGCCGCCGATGAGCGTGGTGATGATCAGGAAGTCGACCTTTTCCGGCAGGACCGTGTTCTTCAACGCCTCGCCGATCGGCGGTGCGGCGACGATGGCCACGTAGATCATCAGCAGGATCATGACGGCCCCGAGGAGCACGACGATCCGGTCCAGTGCCATGCCGGCGCGCTTGGAGAGGAAGATCAGGATGGCCACGACGGCGGAAATGGCACCACCGATCTTCGGGTCCAGGCCGAGCATCGCGTTCATGCCCAGGCCGGTTCCGGCGATGTTGCCGATATTGAACACCACCCCGCCGATGAAGACCAGGACGGCCAAGACCCATCCGACACCGGGGAGGACCTTGTTGCCCAGTTCCTGGGCGCGCATCCCGGAGATCCCGACGACTCGCCAGACGTTGAGCTGGACGGCGATGTCAACGAGGATGGAAATCAGGATCGCGAAGGCGAACGCGGCGCGCAGCTGGACCGTGAAGACGGTGGTCTGCGTGATGAAGCCGGGGCCGATGGCGCTGGTGGCCATCAGGAACATGGCTCCCAGCAGGGCGGTCCGCCGGGCGGCCGGGCTCAAGCCCTTCTTGGTGGGTGTCTCGGACATGGGATGGTCCATCCTGTCGACGGTGACCGGGGTCACATGAGCGGTTGCTGTCTCGAAGCCTACAGGTTGTTGAACAATCCTGACAAGATATTGTTCAACAATTCTTGGCCGGAGGTCCCGGCCTAGGGACAAGTGACGCACGCTACCCTGAGGTACGTGAAGTTTCTCAATGACGTGACCCCGCAATATGACCTGACCTACAACGACACCTTCATGGTGCCGTCCCGCTCCGCGGTGGCCTCCAGGACGAGCGTCGACCTGACGACGCCCGACGGCATCGGCACCTCGATCCCCTTGGTGGTCTCCAACATGACCGCCGTGGCCGGCCGGCGCATGGCGGAGACCGTCGCCCGTCGGGGCGGCATCACCATCCTGCCGCAGGACATCAGCAGGGACGCCGTCAACGACATGGTGGGGCAGGTCAAGCGCGCCCACCCCGTGCTGGAAACCCCCATCACCGTCCAGACCACGGACGCCGTGGCGACCGCCCTGTCACTGCTGGGGAAGCGCTCCCATGGAGCCGCCGTCGTCCTCAACGGCGACGAGCCGGTCGGGATCGTGACCCTGGGGGATTGCCAGGAGGTCGACCGCTTCGCCCGCATCTCCGAGGTCATGAGCGAGAACATCGTCACCGCATCGGTGGACGACGAGTCGCGCTCGGTCTTCGAGACCATCGCCGAACGCCACCTGACCATGGTGCCGGTGCTCGACGGCGGACACCTCGCCGGGGTGCTCACGCGCAAGGGCATCCTGCGCTCCGCCATCTATTCCCCCGCCGTCGATCCCCAGGGCCGGCTCATGGTCGGCGGTGCCGTGGGCATCAACGGCGATGTCCGCGCCAAGACCACCGGGCTGCTCGAGGCGGGCGTGGACGTCCTCGTCGTCGACACGGCACATGGCCACCAGGAAAAGATGATCGAGGCGCTGCCGCTGGTGAGAGCCGCACGCGACGAATTCGCCCAGCGCACCGGACGCCGCCTGCAGGTGGTCGCCGGAAACGTCGTCTCCCCCGCAGGCGTCACGGATCTGGTCGCGGCAGGCGCGGACATCCTCAAGGTAGGCGTCGGCCCGGGGGCCATGTGCACCACGCGCATGATGACCGGTGTGGGACGCCCCCAATTCTCCGCGGTCCTCGAATGCGCCGCCGCGGCCCACGAGTCCGGCGCGGAGGTCTGGGCCGATGGCGGCGTGAAGTACCCGCGCGACGTGGCCCTGGCCCTGGCCGCCGGTGCCGCCAGCGTGATGATCGGTTCCTGGTTCGCCGGAACCCACGAATCCGCTGGCGACCTGGTACTCGATTCGGACGGCCGCGCCTACAAGGAGAGCTTCGGCATGGCCTCGGCGCGCGCCGTGCAGAACCGCACGAAGCACCAATCCGCCTTTGACCGGGCGCGCTCCGCGCTGTTCGAGGAGGGCATTTCGCACTCGCGCATGTACCTGGATCCCGCACGTCCGGGCGTCGAGGACCTCCTCGACTCGATCATCTCCGGCGTGCGCTCCTCCTTCACCTACGCGGGCGCCAATTCGATCGCCGAGTTCCGCGATCGGGCTGTTGTCGGCGTGCAGTCCAGTGCCGGCTACGAAGAAGGCCGCCCGCGCGAGACCTCCTGGTAGGACGAAGGTGGCCCGGTCAGCCGGCCGGTCCACCTGGACTGGAGGCAGTTGACCCGACGCCGCGACGGGTCTTTGATTCATCACATGGTGAATGAATCGATGGCCCTTGAAGTCGACGGGCTGACGGTCCGCCGGGGCAAGGCCACAGTGCTGGAGGATCTGTCCTTCGGCGTGCGCGCCGGCGCCGTCGTGGGGCTACTGGGGCCCAGCGGTTGCGGCAAATCGACGCTGATGCGCAGCATCGTCGGCACGCAGGTGGTCCATGGCGGCTCGATCCGGGTGTTCGGCGAACCGGCCGGGTCTGCGGCGCTCCGTCGCCGGGTCTGCGGCGCTCCGTCGCCGGGTCGGCTACATGACCCAGTCCGTCAGCGTCTACGACGACTTGACCGTTCGCCAGAACCTCGACTACTTCCGCAAGGTCCTCGGGGCACGGCCCCAGATGGTCGACCGCGTCCTGGAGCTGACGGATCTCTCAGCTACCGCGGCACAACTGGTGGAGAACCTATCCGGGGGCCAGCGCAGCCGCGTCTCCCTGGCGGTCGCGCTGTTGGGCGAGCCGGATCTGCTGGTGCTCGACGCCGACAGTGGGGCTGGACCCCGTCCTGCGGGCAGACCTCTGGGCGCTCTTTCGTCGACTCGCTGCCGCGGGAGCCACACTCCTGGTATCCAGCCACGTCATGGACGAGGCCACGCGTTGCGACCGTCTGCTCTTGATGCGCGAAGGCGAAATCATCGCCGATGATTCCCCCGACGGCCTGCTCGCCTCGACGGGAACACACACTGCGGAGGAGGCGTTCCTGGTCCTGATCTCCTGTCGGGCAATGGCGGCCACCCCCACGTCCACCCGCGCCCGCCATCGACGGGGACCGGATGCCGGGGGCGGGGAAAAACCATGAACGCCGTAGCGACTTTCGCCACTGCCGGGCGGGTCCTGGCCCAGATCAGGCATGATCCGCGGACCGTCGCCCTGTTGTTGATCGTTCCCAGCCTGCTCATCGGCCTGGTGGCGTGGATCTTCACCGAAACCCCGGTCTTCGCCACCATCGGTCCCGCAATCATCGCCCTGTTCCCGTTCATCGTCATGTTCCTGGTGGCCAGCATCAGTACCTTGCGGGAGCGACGGTCCGGGACCCTCGAACGACTCCTGACCATGCCCCTGGGTAAGGGATCGTTCATCCTGGGCTATGCGCTGGCCTTCGGGCTGCTGTCGATCGTGCAGACGGCCATCGCGGTGACGTTCTCGGTCTGGGCATGCGGCTTGGAGATCTCGGGGCAGTTCTGGCAACTTTTTCTGGTTGCGGTCGCCGACGCGCTACTGGGGACGGCCTTGGGCCTGCTGGCGAGCGCGTTTGCGCGCAGCGAGTTCCAGGTGGTCCAGTTCATGCCGGCCTTCGTCTTCCCGCAGATCCTCCTGGGTGGCCTTTTCCTGCCACGCGATCAACTGCCGGATGTCCTGCGGACGATCGGTGACTGGCTTCCGCTCTCGCATGCCATGGATGCCCTCAATGCCGTCGCCACGGGACAGGAGGACAGTTCCTACATCATGCTGCGCATCATGTTCATCTGCGCCTGGATCGTCGGGGCGATCGCTCTGGGGTCGGTCACGTTGCGTCGCCGGACCCCCTGAGGTCAGGGTGCGGTACCGGGGAGGGCTGGAGCCTGGGACCGGTAGGTGTGGCCCGTAGGTGTGGTGACTTCGATGGCATGCCGGTCACCGGGAACCACCCGCGAGTTCCACCCACGGGCTTCCTTCGTGTGATTGCAGGCCGAACACGTACCTGCACCGTTATCCGCCGAGGTCTGCCCGCCGGCGGCATAGGCGACCACGTGGTCCCGCTCCCTGATGGGGGCGTCGCACCATGGACGGGAACACACCTGGTCCCTCACGCCGATGAATCGGCGCAACCCGTCGGGAAACAACCGGGCCTTCGAGTCCATCCCGACCAATGCCCCGGTGCCGGGAGCGGTATACAACCGACGCAGCCACACCAGTTCCTGGTCGGTGCCACCGTCAGGCCATCCACGCCCGACTGCGGCGGGGCCGCCAACGTCCTGGGATGGTTCGAGATCCGGGGGACGGGTTGCGTCCCGAATCAGATCCCGGGCAATCTGCGCGGGAACCACTCCGTACCCTTGGAGGTAGGCCGGCTCGACGTCCCCCTTGAACAAGGTCCGGTCCGTCATCACCAGCTCGACCTCAACGCGCACATTCGCAGCCCGCGCCTGTCCCGTCACCCGTTCGACCAGGGTGTCGGCCATGACCTGCCCCCGACTGCGCACGTCCCCCTGGGAAGTGGCAAGGTCAGCGGCACGCGATAGCGCCTTGAAGACGGACACCGCCTGGGCCACGGGAAGGACCCCGGTCAGGACGGCCATCGTGTCGGGGGCGGGGCGCAGACTCACGTGACGGTCGCCCACGGCCTTCCGAGCGCGCCGCACGAGTGCTGCTGCATCGAATTGGTCGGCGAGCTGGCGGGCCATCGCGGCCACACGCCGGTCCCCCGCCCCCTCGGTGGTACGCGGGTCGGCCATCAACGCTTCGTCGACCTTCTGGCGGTCCTCCAAGGACAGGCACGCCGTCTCCTTGACCAGGACCATTGCCCGCGATTCGCTGATATGTCCCGCCCTGAAAGCCTGGTGAGTGTGGGGCATCTCGGTGACCACCGCACGGCAGAACCCCATCCATTGCCCGCCCCGGGATGGCGCTTCGCGGCGCGCCAAGGCCAGTTGGGCGCCGGCCGCCGCCCCCAGATCGGCCTCCGCGACCCCGGAAGCACGTTCCCGCTCGACGATGCGCGCCCGCAATTGGACGGCGGCCCGCGCTTGGTACGCCGCCGCAGCAGCCTTGGCGCCCTCCAGCTCACGCAGCAGGTCCACCAGCGCATCCTCCGACAGGTCCGAGCGCCCAAACGCGAATTGGCCCACTATTGAAGACACCGCGGCGATGACCCCGGCATCCGATTCCACCGCGCCCCGGGCATCCGGCGCAGTCGGAACCACGCCGGGAGGATCACCTGCCTCGACGCCCGTCTCCACAAATTCTTCGAACATGTATTCGAGTCTAGTTTCATGCAAGGACGGACCGGGAGGTTGCCGCCCACCTGTGGATGACCACCCCGGCCAGCCCCGCACGAGCCGCCTGTGGAGGGGAAGTCGGGCTCGGGCACCGGCTAGAGCCAGGGCACCGCTCCGCGCGTGTGCTCGAAGACCAGCGACGTCTGCGTCGAGGCCACCGCGGGGTTTGCCGAAAGGTTGTCCAGGACGAACTGGCGCACGTCATTGGAATCCTTGACCGCAACATGGATCAGGAAGTCGTCGGTGCCGCCCAGGAAGAACAGCTGGACAACACCCGTCTTGCCGCGGATCTCGTCGGCGAAGCTTGACATCAGGTGCCGCGCACCCGGGCGGATGCGCACAAAGATCAGCGCCTCCAGCGCATGGCCCAGCACTTCCGGGTCCAGGTCCAGGGTGAACTTGCGGATGACCCCGGACTCCCGCAGCGCATTCATGCGTGCCAGGCAGGTCGAGGGGGCGATCCCCAGTTCCTCGGCCAGCGAGTTGTTGGTGCGTCGGGCGTTTTCCGTGAGCATCCGCAGCAACCCGCGGTCAATGTCGTCGAGCTCATACGGCCGCTTGCCCCGAAGATCTTTCGCTGTGGCCACGATCACACCTTTATGGATTGATGGAAACTGCAGATATTCGCGATCCTACCGGAGAAAATTCTGCAGAACGCGCAGACCTCCGCAGAAAAACTACGCTTTAATCACCACAGCTCATCTGGCTGGAACCGGGAATGGGAGCCCGGCGCCGGCACACTGACATCAACACCAAGGAGTACCCCATGATCATCGGCGTTCCCCGCGAAATCAAGAACAACGAATTCCGCGTTGCCATCACCCCGGCCGGTGTGTCCGAGTTCGTCGAGCGCGGCCATGACGTCGTGGTCGAAACCGGCGCGGGCGTGGGTTCCGGCATTCCCGACAACGAGTATGTCGCTGCAGGTGCCCGCATCGGTGCAGATGCCGACGCCACCTGGGCCGAAGCCGACATGATCCTGAAGGTCAAGGAACCCATCGCGGACGAGTACCACCGCATCCGTCGTGGCCAGATCCTGTTCACCTATCTCCACCTGGCAGCCTCCCGCGAGTGCACCCAGGCCATTCTCGACGCGGGTGCCACGGCCATCGCCTACGAGACCGTCACCAGCGGACGCAGCCTGCCACTGCTCGCCCCGATGTCCGAGGTCGCCGGTCGGCTCGCGGCCCAGGTCGGCGCCTACCAGCTCCAGCAGCCCAACGGCGGATCCGGCGTGCTCATGGGCGGCGTCCCCGGGACCCGGCCGGCCAAGGTCGTCGTCATCGGTGGCGGTGTCGCCGGGGAGAACGCCGCGGCGATCTCCGCGGGCATGGGCGCCGACGTCACCATCATCGACATCAACCTGGCCCGGTTGAAGGACATCGACGTCGCCTACAACGGACGCATCAAGACCCTCGCCTCCTCCAAGTTCACCATCGCCGGCGAGGTCGCCGCCGCGGATCTGGTCATCGGGTCCGTGCTGATCCCCGGGGCAGCTGCGCCGAAGCTGGTCACCCAGGACATGGTCGCCCACATGCGTCCCGGCTCCGTGCTCGTGGACATCGCCATCGACCAGGGCGGCTGCTTCGAGGGCTCGCACGCCACCACGCACGCCGACCCCACCTTCACGGTCCACGACGCCGTCTACTACTGCGTGGCGAACATGCCCGGAGCGGTCCCCCAGACCTCGACGGCGGCCCTGACCAACGCGACCCTGCCCTACGCCCTGCGCATCGCCAGCCAGGGCTGGCGCGCGGCACTGCAAGCGGATCCGGGGCTGGCCAACGGCCTGAACGTGCACGATGGCCGCGTGACCTTCGCGCCGGTCGCCGAGGCACTGGGCCTCGAGTACACCCCGACGGCCGCGGTGCTCAACGGCACCCCCGTCGGCTGAGCCCGCCCGTCGCATGGCCCGGCCCGCCCCGGCTGAAACCAGGGCGGGTCTAGGCTGGGTCCAGACAGAAAGGGGCCCGAATGTGGCATGAATACGGCCTGAGCTGGGCGGATGCAGGGCGGGTCATCGTCTCTGCCGTCGTGCTCTATGTCCTGGTCCTGGCGCTGATCCGCGTCATGGGGCAACGGACCATGGCCAGCCTCTCCAGCTTCGACCTGGCGGCTGCCGTGGCACTCGGCGCCGTCGTCGGACGCGCCATCCTCGGCTACACACCCACCCTCGCCGCAGGAGCCCTGGGACTGGTGACGCTGCTGGTCCTGCAGGCGTTGACGGGGCAGCTACGGCGTTTTCGCCCAGCCGCGGGAGTGATCAGCAACCGCCCTTACCTGCTCATGGCGGGGACCGAGGCGATCCACGAGAACCTTCGACGCACCCACGTCTCGGTCCCGGAACTGACTGCGCGCTTGCGCCTGGCCGGAGTGCGCGACCGCACCGAAGTAGCATGCGTGATCCTGGAGTCGACCGGCCAGATCAGCGTGTTGCGTGCCGGCGTTCCGATCGAGCCGGCCCTGTTGGACGGCGTCGTCGGAGCCGAGCAGCTCCCGTCGTCGTACCGTCGCCCGGACAACTAGCCGTTGCGCCGCCGGTAACGGATCCACAGCAGCGCCGCGGCCACGATGAGGACCACCCCCAGCGCGATCCACCACCAGCCCACGGCCAGCGCCGCGTAGACCACTGCCATGCCGACAGTCGCGTAGATCAGCGCCCACATCAGGCAGCCGGCCACCACGGCGGGCAGATAGCGGGACAGCGGCATCCGGGACATCCCGGCGCTGGCGTTCACCGCGGTCTGGATGCCGACGGTCAGGAAGGACAGCGGCACGGCCAGGATCCCCCAGCGGGCCACGAACCTGCGGGCGCGCAGGTAGATCGGGCCCTCGAGGAAACGCTCGAACCGCGAATGGCTGACCCCGGCAACCACGCCGCGGCCGATCCAATACGTCGTGTTGGCGCGCGCCATCGCCAGCAGGAAAAGGAACAGGTACGCCCAGCCAAAGGGTGCATCGCGTAACCAGTCCATTCCGCCAGATTACCGCGTGCGCGGGACCGGGTACGACGACGGGGCAGGACCGGGCGCCCGGGCTACGGCACCGATTTGATGCGGTAGACCAGCACCGCTGCCGCCAGCCCGATGATGGCCGCGAGGACGAACAGGGCCATGTACCCGCCCAGGAACTTCACCGCGACCAGCGCCAGCGCGGGGGCGATCATCTGGGGCAATGCCGCGGCGATGTTCACCACCCCCATGTCCTTGCCGCGTGCGGCGGCGGAGGGCAGCACCTGGGTGAGCAGGGCGAAGTCGACGGCCAGGTAGGCGCCGAATCCGACGCCCAGGACGGCGGCCCCGACCATCGCCGCGGGCCAGACCTGGAAGAACGCCATGATCAGCGCGGCACACGCGATGATCGCCGAGGCCCCGGCAACGAAGACCTTGCGCTTGCCCACCCGGTCGCTCCACCGGCCGGCGATGACGCTGGTGATGACCACCATGATGGCGTAGAGCCCGGTGAGCACCAGGACCCCGCCGGCTGGGTTCGGGTGGTGGATCACGTCGGTCAGGAAGAACAACAGGTACACGATGACCAGCTGGTTGCCCACGAACATCAGGAACCGGGTCAGCCACGCCCACCCGAAGTCCGGATGGAGGGCCGGGTTGATCCAGAATCCGCGCACGAAGACGCCGATCCTGAAGGGTTCGTGGCTTCCGCCGGGCAGGACCGGGTCGTTGCGGTGGGTGAGGTAGGGGATGACGCCCACCGCCAGGGCCGCGGCGCAGATCCAATAGCCGACGGCGACGTTGCCGGAGATCACGAACCCGACCACCGAGCCACCGAGGATGCCGAGGGTCTGCCCCATGGCGGCCAGCCCGCCGACGGTGGCACGCTGGGCCAGCGGCACCCGGTCGGGAACTGCTGCGGTGATGGTCGAATACATGGCGTTGCAGCCGGCCTGGACCAGGCACCAGCCGATGACCAGGGCGGCGATCGTCGTCGCCCCGGAGAGGAAGAGCATGGCAGCGGTACCCAGCACCGCCCCGCCGAGGATCCACGGCGAACGACGCCCCCAGCGGGAGGTGGTGCGGTCCGAGAGCGCGCCGGTCACCGGGTTCGCCACCAGCGCCACGCCGGCCCCGCACGCTGTCACGAGCGTGAGGATGGCCTCCTTGTTGGCGGGGTCGATCCCGGTGGCCTGCAACCCGATGAGGATGTTGATCGGCGCGAAGAACGCGACGTTGATGACGACGTTGACCAGGACGGCGCCCAGGACCCAGCGCCCCCTGACCTGCCGGGTCGGCTCGGCCAGCGCCTCGACGGCGCTCACAGGATCCCCTGGAGCAGACCGGCCCCCGCGGTGCCGATGAGGGCGATGATCAGCAGCCACGTCAGCGGCTTGGCAAGGGCGCGGGTTTTGTCCATGATGCGACCATCGTATTCCGCCGCGGGCCAAAGTCCTTCACGGTCGGCCGCACCCGCGGCGTACGGTGGTCATATGAACCCTGCAGAAACGCCCAGCACCCCCCTGATCGCGATCACCGGAGCGACCGGCGCAGTGGGTTCGCGGGTGGCCCGCCGGCTGGCCGGCACCGCCCGGCTGCGGCTGTTCTCCCGCGACGCTGCGCGTGCCGCTGCCGTGGCCGCCGACCTGCCCAGCACGACGGCGGCTTCCGCAGTCCAGTCCGCGGCCCTGGACTTTGCCGATGAAGCAGGTGCCGCGGGCGCCCTGGCGGGCGCCGACGTCGTGCTCATGGTCTCCGCTGCCGAGACGGATCACCGGCTGGCCGACCATGCTTCCTTCATCCGGGCCGCAGCTGCCGCCGGGGCGGGGCATCTGGTGTACACGTCGTTCTTGGCCGCTGCGCCGGATGCCGTGTTCACCCTGGCGCGCGACCACCACGCCACCGAGGAACTGCTGGCGGCATCGGGGTTGTCCTACACAATCCTGCGCGACAACTTCTACCAGGACGTCTTCCCGCTCTTCACCGGCGGGGACGGCGTGCTGCGCGGCCCCGCCGGGGACGGCCGGGTCTCCGCGGTGGCGCGTGACGACGTGGCAGCGGTGGCAGCCGTCGTACTGGCCGAGGCCGCCGTGGCCCTCGTCGCCGGGCGGGCGTCTGGGCATGCAGGAGCCACCTACGACCTGACCGGCCCCGAGGCGTTCAGCCTCGAGGAGGCGGCCGCGACGATCACCGAGGTGACCGGCCGCGACGTGAGGTTTCTCGACGAGACAGTGGCCGAGGCGCGCGCCTCCCGGGCCGGATACGGGGCGCCCGACTGGCAGTTGGATGCCTGGGTGAGCACCTACACGGCCATCGCCTCGGGCGATCTGGCCGCGGTCTCCGAGGACGTGCCGCAGCTGCTCGGCCGTCCCGCGCAGACGTTGCGGCAGACCCTGGAGCGGTTGGCCCGCTAGGCAGCGGCGGCCGGGCGCCGCATCCGCCCCACGAGGAGGACCAGGCTGGAGAACCACCAGTAGGGGGCCACGTGGGCGCGGATGCTGCGCAGGCCCAGGAGCGCGAGCGTGATGGAGGCCGCGGCGATGACGCCCAGGGTGAGCAGGTGCCGGCCGAATCCCGACTCGGGGTCCGCGGGGCCCAGCTCGAACAGCCGCCATCCCCCGGCCATGAGGGCCAGTGCCGCGAGCTGGAGTACATATCCCCTGCGCACAGCCTACGGCCGGCCGGGCGTTTACGGCAGGGGTTCCCCGCGGGCGGTGATCCAGAGGGCATACCAGTCGTCGGAGTCCATCCGGGCGGCGACTGCCTCCGCGTCCGCACAGGCCGCGATGCGTGCGGGGTTCGTGGTGCCGACGACCGGCCGGATGCCCGCCGGGTGGCGCATCAGCCAGCCCAGCACGATCGCCTCCGGTGTGGCCTGGAGGTCCCGGGCCAACCGGGCGACCAGCGCCGCCGCCTCCCGGTCGGCGTCCGGGGCCGCGTCGACCCCAGACGTGTAGCGCCCGCGGTCCATCGACCCCCAGGCCTGCAGTTCCACCTGGTGCTCGGCGCAGTATTCCAGCGTGCCATGGGGGAAGGAAGCGGCGTCGGCTCCCGGCCCGCCGGGCTCTGCGCCGGGGGCGACGTTGACCAGGACCGAGGATTCCAGCCAGCCGCGGTGCCCCAGGCTGAGCTGCAGCTGGTTCACCGCCAGCGGTTCGTCCAGCACCGATTGCAGCCGGGCCATCTGCGCCGCCGAATGGTTGGAGACCCCGAAACGGCCAACCTTGCCCGCGGAGTGCAAAGCGGCCAACGCGGCGGCGATGCCTTCCGGGGGTGCCAGCGGGTCGGGACGGTGGATGAGCAGCGTGTCGATCCGCTCGACGCCGAGCCGGGCCAGCGAGTCCTCGACCCGGGCGGTGAGGGTGGTGGCCGCTGAGTCGTAACGGCCCGGGGCCTGGTCGGTGCCGAGCACGATCCCGCATTTGGTCTGCAGGTGCAGCGCATCGGCCAATTCCGGGCGGTCGGCCAGTACCCTTCCGAAGACCTCCTCGGCCTTGCCGTGGCGGTAGATGTCGGCGTGGTCGAACACGGTGATGCCGGCGTGAAGTGCAGCGTCGATGGCCGCGTGGGCCGCCGCGACATCGGCTGCCTCGATCGGGCCGCGGTCCCAGCCACCGCCCAATCCCATGCATCCGAACAACAGGCGGGATCCGGCGTCGTGCATCATCGGTGGGCTCCTTCTCGGTGCTGTTGCAACCCAGCCTACGGGCATAGGGTTCAGGGGACACGACCCGCACCGGAAGGGGCCCCCATGGCCAGCACCGACCGACCGGCCCACCGGCTGGCCATCCTCGACGACTACCAGGATGTGGCGCTCGATTTCGCGCCCTGGGACACGCTGGGCGACGTGGAGGTGGTGGTCTTCCACGACCCGCTGCCGGGCTCCGAGGAGGCAGTGCGGGCGCTGGCCGGGTTCGACATCATCGTGGCGATGCGCGAGCGCACGGTCTTCGGCGCCGACGTGCTCGCCGGGCTGCCGGGATTGCGGCTGCTGGTCACCACGGGCATGGCCAACGCGTCGATCGACCTCGCCGCGGCGTCGGCGGCGGGCATCACGGTGTGCGGGACCCCGGGTTCACCCACCGCAGCACCGGAGCTGACGTGGGCGCTGCTGATGGCGTGGATGCGCGACATCCCGGCGCAGCAGGCGTCGCTGCGGGCCGGGACGTGGCAGACGGGCGTGGGGACGGAGCTGGCCGGCAAGACCCTCGGCGTGCTGGGGCTGGGCAGGATCGGCACGCGGATCGCCGGGTACGGCGCTGCGTTCGGGATGGACGTCATCGCGTGGAGCCAGAACCTGGAAGCGGACCGCGCCGCCGCTGCCGGGGCCCGGCTGGTGGGCCGGGAGGAGCTGTTCGCCGCCGCCGATGTGCTCAGCGTGCACCTGCGCCTGTCGGATCGCACGCGCGGGCTGGTCGATGAGGCCGAACTGCGGCTGCTGGGCCCCCACGGCCTGCTGGTCAACACGTCGCGCGCGCCCATCGTGGACCAGGAGGCGATGTTGCGCGGGCTGCACGAGGGCTGGCTCGGCGGGGCGGCGCTGGACGTCTTCGACACCGAACCGCTGCCCGCCGGCCACCCGCTGCTGGCCGCGCCCCGCACCGTGTTGACCCCGCACCTGGGGTACGTCTCCGATGCCAGCTACCGCCAATTCCACGGCGGGGCGTTCGAGGATGTCGCCGCGTGGCTCGCCGGCGCCCCGCTGCGCGTGCTGACCAGTTGAAATGCAACGTCCACCGATAAGCTGAAGCCATGTCAGCCGCCCCGTCCCCCGCGCCCCGCTGGGCTCCCCGGCACCGGGGGTGGAAGCTGGCGCACCATCTGGTTCCGGCCCTCGTCATGGCGGCGTTCCTCATCGGGTTGGGCGTCGGGGCGCTGGTGTTGCAGTCGTGGCTGTTCGGCATCCCACTGCTCGCGTTCGGCATCGGCACCGTCGTGTCGCTGGTGCGCGAATTCCGGCTTGACCCCGACCCCCTGGACCCCGATCTGGCGCCGGTGACCACCAGCAACGGGGTGCGCGCCGCCACCCGTTTTGCCGTCCGGCGCAATTCACCGGCGTTCGCCGCGGGCACCGTCGGGCTCGGGGTGATCGGGCTGGTGGCCGCGCTGGCCGCCGTGGGGCGGTTCGTGCTGCTGCACTCCGGGTTCGAACGGTACTGGACCATCGCCGGGGCGCTGGCCCTGGGAGTCATCGGGTTCCTCATCCTGCGCGAGGGGTTGCGCCTGCTGCGCATCGCCTCCGCCGACCAGGCGCCGGGCGTCTACCTGACACGCAGCCGGGTGGTAGTCTTCGGGCCGCTGGGCCTGGATGAGATGTACTGGCGCGACCTGGAATCGATCAGTGCGGCCAACCCGCGCGGAAGGACCCCGCTGGGACGCCGGGGTCCGGCCCTGATCATCCTCCGCGGCCGACGCCGGCAGGAGGTCGAGGCACCCGGGAACGACGGCGATGCCCCCCACGAGATGCTGGTGCAGGTCGCGTTCCTGCTCGCGGACCCGAATGTCCTGCACGCCGCGCTGCTGCATTACCTGGCAGAGGCCGCCGACCGTCCGGAGTTGGGAACGGTGGCGGCGCTGGAACGGCTAGGCGCCGGCCGGTGAAACGCCGGGGTACAACAGGACCTCGCCGTCGCGGACCTCGACCTTGTGGGTCCGCGCGTTGACGGTCGCCGGAAGGCACAGCGCCTCCCCGGTCTTCAGGCAGAAACGCGCCGAGTGGACGGGGCATTCGACCTCGTTGCCCTCGATCCAGCCGTCCGCCAGCGACGCGGTCTCGTGCGTGCATTCGTCGTCGAGCGCGTAGAAGCCACCCTCTTCGCTGTGGAAGACAGCGATATCCGATCCGGTGCCGGTATCGTCGGCGTCGATGACCTTGGCCTCGCCCGCTTCGATCTCGTCGGCCGGGCCCACATGGATGGGTTCGCTCACGGTGTCACTCCTTGGTTGGCGCAGCGGGACTCCGGACGGGTCCCTGCCTTCCAGTGTTGTGCACGGTGCGACGGCGTGCAATTCCGTGCCTCACACCCCGAAGCGGGAGGGCCTGACGAAGTCCAGCGCGTAGGGCTGCGGTTCCCCGGCGACGTCACGCGCCAGGATCTCACCGATGGCCAGGCAGTGCTTGAACGCATGCCCGCTGTCTCCCCCGGCCACCAGCACCCGCGGCGAGGCGGCGGTGGGTCCGATGACGAACTGGTGGTCCGGGGACAACGTGATCATGCACGGTTCCACGCGGGCCGGCGTGGGGTCCAGCCCGGGGACGGCCTGCCGGACCACGGCCGAGAGCCTGCGCCATTCGGCGGAGTCGATCCCGCGGTCCACCGTGGACGGATCGATGCGCGGCGGCCGCTCACCCCAGATGTCCCCCAGGCCGAGCTTGACCAGCCCGGAGTCAATGGCCCCGTGGCCCCACAACACGGTGTCCGGATCGATCTGGCGCACGACGACGGGGAATTCCTCCACGCCGAATCCGGCTTCCGCGCTCCTTTCCTGGGCGGGGGCGAACCAGTGCAGGGGCGTGCGGATGGGCACCAGTTCGAGCTCGGGGATGAACGGTGGCAGCCAGGCCCCGGCGGCGATGATGACCGTGTCGGCCACGTAGTCGCGCCCACCGGCGGTGATCGCCACGCCGTCGCCTGAGGCCACCACGGATTCGACCCGTGTGTCCGCGTGGACGTCGGCGCCGATCCGCGCCGCCTCGGTGACGGCAGCGGTCACGGTGGCCTCGGGGTTGATGGCACCAGATCCGGGATCGAAGACGCCCACGTCGGCGGCCGTCAGCCCGGAGAGCTGCGGGAGCCGGTTGGTCAGCTCCCGGTGGTCGAGCAGCTCATGGGGCAAGCCGTTGGCCTCGGCAGCCCGGATGGTGCCGGCAACGACGTCGGAGTCCGCGGCGCCGACCAGGTAGCCACCCGTGATCCGCAGCAGGCCATCCCCCGAAACCTGCTCCAGCTGACGGAACAGCGCACGGCTTTCGGCGGCCATCGGCCCCAGTCCCGAGTGCTCCAGGCAGGCCTCGCGGAACAGCCGGGTTTGCCCGTGGGAGGACCCCAGGGCGTGGCCGATCCCGAATTGTTCGAAGCCGATGACCTCGACGCCGCAGGCGGCCAGCCGCCACAGGGCTGCGGAACCAAGGGCCCCCAACCCGATGACGGCGGCCTGTATGCGACGCGGTGCCATGTGGTGTCCTCCTACAGGGCCGGGCCGTCGGCGCGGTGTGCTGCCCGGCGGGGGCGTACTTCCGCGGCGGTCTCCGGATCGGATACGGCGTCCCGGGCGGGGACCGGGTCCATCGAGGGAACGCTGCCGCGTTCGGCAGCGGCGTCCACCGAAGATCCCGCGGCGGAAACGCTCACCGTTTCACGCGCTGCCTCCGCTGGGGTCCGGTGTGCCGCGGAAGCCCGGCCGGTGGAGTGGTCATCGACGTGGGCCATCTGGCCGGTTCCCAGCGACTCGGAGGGGATGTCGCGCTCGATCTTGGTGGCCAGCGCCTTCTCGGTCATGAAGCACAGGGCAACGGCCGCGGCAATCGCCAGCGGAACCATCCAGAGGAAGAGCGGCACCAGCGCCTCGTTGTAGGAGCCGACGATGATGTTGCGGATCGGATCCGGCAACGAGGTGACCAGTTGCGGTGTCAGCGAGTTGGCGCTCGGACCGCCCGAGGACGCGGCCCCGGCCGGCATCCTGTCCTTGAGCAGGTCGGTCAAACGGCTGGCAAAGAGCGAACCGACGACGGCGGAGCCCAGGGTGGCGCCGACCTGGCGGAAGTAGTTCTGTCCGGCGGTTGCGGTGCCCACGTAGCGCAGCGGGAAGGAGTTCTGGGCGACCAGCGTGAGCATCTGCATGCACATACCCAGGCCCAGGCCCATCACGCCGAGGAAGATGCAGATCAGGTAGACCGGTGAATCGGCGTGGATGGTGGAGAGCAGGAACAGCCCGAGGCCGAGCACCAGGGTGCCGACGATCATGACGATCTTGTAGCGGCCGGACGCTGAGACCTGGCGGCCGACGATGACCGAGGTGATGAGCAGGCAGCCCATCATCGGGATCATCAGCAGGCCGGCCTCGGTGGGTCCGTACCCGGTGACCATCTGCAGGTAGGTCGGCATGTAGCCGATGGCACCGAACATGGCGATGCCGATCATCAACCCGGAGAACGTGGTCAGCACGAAGTTGCGGTTCTTGAACAGCATCAGCGGCAGGACCGGCTCCGAGGCCTTCGATTCCACCAGGACGAAGAAGGCAGCGGCGACGACGGCCGTCGCGAACAATCCGAGGATGGTCGGCGAATCCCAGGCGTAGGTGTTGCCGCCCCAGGTTCCGGCCAGCACCAGCGCGGTGGTGGCGATGGCCAGCAGGGCCATGCCCAGCACGTCGATCCTGGGCCGGGTCTCGTTGGTCTTCTTCGGGATGTGCAGCAGGAAGATGACCGCCAGTACGGCGATCAAGCCCAGCGGCAGGTTCAGCCAGAAGGCATAGCGCCAGCCGGGGCCCTCGGTCAGCCAGCCGCCCAGCAGCGGGCCGGCGACGGAGGAAACGGCGAAGACGCCGCCCATGACGCCCATGTACTTGCCACGCTCACGGGCGGGGATGACGTCCGCGATGATGGCCTGCGAGAGGATCATCAGGCCGCCGCCACCGAGCCCCTGGATGACACGGGCGATGATGACCGCGTTCATGGTGCCGGACAGCGCCCCCCAGATGGAGCCGGTCATGAAGACGAGGATCGCGAAGATCAGCAGCGGCTTGCGGCCGAACATGTCGCCGAGCTTGCCGTAGACGGGCATCATCACGGTGGAGGCCAGGATGAACGACGTGATGATCCACGCCATGTGCTCGACGCCATTGAGCTCACCGACCATGGTCGGCAGGGCGGCCGAGAGGACCGTCTGGTTCAGCGACGCCATGAGCATCGTGACCATCAGTGCGGAGAAGAGCAACAGGATGTGGCTCTTGCTGCCGTGCTCCGGCTTGGTTCGGGTGGGTTTAAACGTTGTCATGGGTGGTGTGCATTACCTCTCGGAAGATGGTGACGGCTGAGTCGATGTGCCCGTCGATGTCGGCGACGGTTCCCTCGGGGTCGGAACTGTAGGCGAAGCGGGTGATGGTCCCGGCGAGCATGAGCAGGGCCCGTGCGGAGTCCTCCCCCGCGGGAAGCTGGCCGAGGGCCTCCTCGGCTTCGCCGCCCTGCATCCGCTCGCGCAGGATCTCGTCCACGAGTTTCTCGGCGTCGGTGATGTGCTGCATGACGCGGCCCTTGAGCTCGGGATAGCGGGTGACGATCCTGCGGCGCATCTGGTAGGAGTCCCCACGCCCCAGGCTGGTGCGCATCACGCCGGTGAGGATCCGGACGATGCGGGTCAGCAGGTCGGCCTCGCTGGTGCGGAACTGCTCCAGCAGTTCTTCCGGCACGCACGGTGCGCGGGTGCCCAGGATCGCGTCTTCCTTCGTGGGGAAGTAGTTGAAGAACGTCCGCTTCGAGACCCCGGCCCGGGTGACGATGGCTTCGATGGTGACCGCAACGGGTCCGTCCTCCAGCGCCATGGCGGCCGCGGCATCGTGCACGGCGTTCCAGGTGTCGAGTCGATTCCGCTCGCGTTGGGACATGGGGACTTCTTGCATGGGTACAGTTTATGCACTCGTGCAATTCTTGCACAACTGCAAATATTGTCGGATGGGCCGCAAGCGCAAACCCGGGACATTCACGCAGATGTCGCCCGGACGCCATGCCCCAGCCATTGACACCGCTTCGGCGCTCGGTAGGATCGCCGATGTGCCGCGCCGTGGATGTGCGGCATATCACTCATTGCACCCGGGAGTCATGACATGAACCCACAAAAACACCGGATCCAGCGGGCCGGCCTCGTTGCAGCGGGAATCGCACTTGCCGCCACGTCGCTGGCGGGCCCAGCGCAGGCCGCTCCGCCCACCGTCCCGCAGGGCAAGCACCAGGGCGGTGGCCATCACGGAGGAGGGCACCAACAGCCGCACACCAGCACGATCCAGTTGCTGGGCATCAACGACTTCCACGGGCGGCTGGAGGCGAACGGCACCTCAGCGGGGGCAGCGGTGCTGGCCGGCGCCGTGGACGAGCTCAGCGGGAAGAAGAAGGACAACACGCTGTTCGTCTCGGCAGGCGACAACATCGGCGCCTCGACCTTCACCTCGTTCTCGCAGCAGGACACCCCCACCATCGATGCGCTCCGGGCCGGGGGGCTGGATGTATCGGCAGTGGGCAACCACGAATTCGACCGCGGTTTCGCTGACCTGAAGGATCGCGTCATCCCGCGCTACGGCAACGGCAGCGCGAAGCGTG
This sequence comes from Arthrobacter rhombi, assembly GCF_039526245.1. Classification (NCBI taxonomy): domain Bacteria; kingdom Bacillati; phylum Actinomycetota; class Actinomycetes; order Micrococcales; family Micrococcaceae; genus Arthrobacter; species Arthrobacter rhombi. The sequence goes on along the minus strand of NZ_BAAAIV010000010.1, from coordinate 19,186 downwards.
GAGCCGATTACGCCCTGGGCGCCAACGTCTACTACCAGGGCACCCAGAAGCCGGCCCTGAAGGAATACGCGCTGCGCAAGGTCCAGGGCGTGACCGTCGGCTTCATCGGCGTCGTCACCGAGCAGACCGAGTCCCTGGTCACCCCGGCGGGCATCAGCCAGCTGGACTTCGGCAACCAGCTCGAGGCGGCCAACCGGGTTGCCAAGAAGCTCTCCGACGGCAGGAAGTCCAACGGCGAGGCGGACGTCATCGTCCTGTTGGCCCACGACGGCTCAGCCGGGACCGATTGCTCGGCCATCGCCACCGAGGACACAGCCTACGGCGAGCTGGTCCGCGGGGCATCGGCCAACATCGACGCCATCTACTCCGGCCACACCCACCAGGGCTACGCCTGCTCGTACCCGGTGAAGGGATGGCCGAAGTCCATGAAGCGCCCGGTCGTGCAGGCCCATGAGTACGGGACCACACTGGACCGCGTGCAGATCACCGTCGACCGCCGGACCAAGTCACCGGTCGCGTTGGCGGGCTCGCTGCTGCCGTTGACCACCACGGACGACGCCGGTGCCACGGTTCCTGCCTTCGGCGCGGATCCGCGGGTGGCCAGCATCGTGACGAAGGCCGCCGAACAGGCAGAGGTCGTCGGTGCCCAACCCATCGGCAAGATCAGCGCTGACATCCTGCGCGGCGGGGCCGAGCCGGGCTCCGATCGCGGCGTCGAGTCCTCCCTGGGCAACCTCGTGGCCGACATGCAGTTGTGGGCGACCTCCAACGAGGACTTCGGCGGTGAGCCGGCGCAGATCGCGCTGATGAACCCGGGCGGCCTGCGGGCGGACCTGCTCTACGGGGCCGATGGCACCGTCACCTACAAGGATGTGGCGAGCGTGCAGCCGTTCGGCAACACGCTGTGGACCGAGGATCTCACGGGAGCGCAGCTCAAGGCGGTCCTGGAGGAACAGTGGCAGCCGGAGGGCTCCAGTCGTCCGAAACTGCACTTGGGCATCTCCCAAGGCCTGAGCTACACCTACACCGAGAACGCGGCCCGTGGCTCGCACATCACGTCGATGTCATTCAACGGCGAACCCATTGCCGATTCCGACGTGTTCAAGGTGGCGATGAACTCGTTCCTTGCCGCCGGTGGTGACAACTTCACCACCCTGGCCGAGGGAACGAACGCCGCGGACACGGGCCAGAGCGACCTGGTCGCGGCGATCAACTACTTCGAGGCACACGACGTCGTTGATCCCGCACCGCTTGGACGCGCGATCGTCCAGTAACCCGCTCGTCGCACCGGGGGAGCTCCCCGGTGCGGCGACGGCTCAACCCTCGATGCGGTGGTATCCGCGGAGGTAGTGCACCAGTGGCACCGGCCGGGGTTCCGCCGACGTGCCCGGATTGAGGATGTCGGTGACCTGCGCCGCCACGAGCGTCGACCCGGCCACCGGGGTGCGTGAGAGGACCCGGCAGCGCAGGATGGGACCTTGCATGGCGAGCAACGGCTCGCCCGTCGGCGCCGCGCTCCACCCGATGCCGGGACCAAAACGGTCGACTCCTGCGGCGCTGAAGCGACGGGCCAGCTCCTCGTCGGCGGACGTCAGCAGGTGAACCGCCACTTGGCTGGAGGCGAGCAGTGCGCCGACCGATCCACGGGACGAGGACAGCGAGAAGGCCAGCACCGGCGGTGACACGGCCACGGAGATCACCGAGGACGCCGTCAGGCCCACGGGGCCGCGCGGACCGGCACCGGTGATCACCGCGACTCCCGATGGATGCGCGGCGAAGGCCTCGCGGAACGCATCCGCCAGATCGGCACGGCCCCGTGCGCCCCGGGCCGCCTGGGCACCCACGATTCGGTCCACCGCTGCCCTCCTGTCGGATGCGGCTGTTGCCTTCCACCGTAGGTCTGCCGCGCGATGGGCACCACCCCCTGCGCTCAGCCCATCCGCGCATGCGCCAGCACGATGCCGATCGGCGCCGAGACCAGCAGGAAGACGATCATGGCCCGGAACAGGTAGAGCAGCCACTGGTGCCGACTTCCGCAGCCGCGGGACGCCCAGATGAACAGCGTCATGGCCACGACGATCAGGGCGGCGCCGATCCAGGTCAGCACCACCATCGAGGTCAGTGAGCCGACCAGGACCGCGGCGTTGGCCAGATTGAAGGCCAGCACCTCGGCGGCCACCAGGCCGGCACCCGGGCGGCGGACCGCCAGCTGGTCCTGGCCGATGCCCAGCAGCAGCTGGGCGAATCCGACGACGAGCACCAGATAGGCAACGGCCCAGGAGGCCAGGTAACTGGGCGCGGAGGCGCTGACGGCCGAAAGGAAGCCACCGGCCAGGATGCCCAGGGACCCGATGATGAGGAAGGGTGCTGCCGTTCTGTTCACTCTCCCAGTTTAAGGAACCGGGATGGCCGGGGAACAGCGTCGGGGGTTGGACGGGATCGGGGCTTGCGCATAGCGTAAGTCCCATGTCAGCCGCGCCCGCCGTCCCGAAGACCACCGGCAACACCCTGTTGGTGCTCGGGAAGATCACCGCCATCCTCGATGCGTTTTCCCTCACCCGCCCGGTCCTCACGCTCGGCGACATCCGGGAGGCCACCGACCTGCCGATGTCGACTGTCCAGCGGCTCGTGGCCAACCTGGCAGGCCAGGGTTTCCTCGACCGCGAAGGCGACGGCTACCGGATCGGACTGAAAATGGCGTACTGGGCGGCACCGGCCACCCGCGGCAAGGCCATGCTCGACGTCGTTGCTCCCTTGTTGGCGGATCTGCGAGACACCGTCGGCGAGACCGCCTGCTTCTTCACCGCCGAACAGAACCACCGCGTCTGCGTGGCGATGGCCGAGACCCGCCACGCGCTGCGTCGCGAAATGCACGTCGGCAAGATCCTGCCCTTGCATGCCGGTTCCGCCAGCCGCGTGCTGTTGGCCTGGGACGCCGAACTGCTCCAGTCGCTGCTGCGCAACCCGCTGGAATCGATCACCGACTTCACCATCACCGAATCCGAGGCGCTGCAGCAGGCGGTCCGCCAGACCCGGAACGACGGGTTCGCCATCACCACCGGCGAGCGCGAATCCGGCGCCTCGGGGCTCTCGGCCCCGGTCTTCGACGCCTCCGCCGCCGTGCTGGGCGCGGTGACGATCAGCGGCCCGACGTTCCGGATGTCCGAGGAGGTCTGCCGCAGCTGGGTCGAGCCGCTACTGCAGGCTGCCGAACGCATGACGCGCATGGTCGGCGGCCGCTTCCCGGGGGAACCGGGCGCACCCGCCTGACCTGTCATCCGCCGTCGCGTTCGTTCACAGCACGACGACCGTGCGCACCGCCCTTTCGAGCAGCTTGGGCCGCAGCGTGTCGCTCAGCTCCTGGTTTGGGTCAGAATCCGGTACGTGGCCCCCGATGGGAGCCCTGGAGCCCAGGCCGTCCCGATTTGCTCCCGTCAGCCCGTGGTCGACGAAGATCTGGGTCTCCTCCACTCCCAGCGCCACGTGCGCGTTGCGTTGGGAGGTAAGGTCCTGATCTCTCGTTGAGACCCGGGCATAGCCGATCTTCACTGCAGTTATAGAGAACATCGTTGCAGTAGTCTCCCCGTCACCGTGCATTTCATCGTTCGGGTCTTACGTACATGTACGATCTCAGCAACCACGGGAAACACGACAGCGGGCTCCAGAGGCACGATGATCGACCGGCTTACGGGCGCCATAATTGCGAGGCATCCGACTCATGTCGACGACGCTCGAAAACCGGACACTATCGACGCGGCGAAAGTGATCAACATTTAGGCGTCGTCGACAAATTGTTCGGATGAGAAAATCCATTCATGGAACGCTTCTATACCGCTGCGATAATTGCGCCGTTTCCCCTTGGCCTGCTGTCGGCAGGATCAATGTGGTTGGCCGTACTTCTGGACGCGCGGAACAGCTCCTGGGTTCCATTTCTGGTTGTCGCCGCATTTTGCTTGGGCGCTATTGCGTTGGGTGGGATTGTTGCGAGTGGGAAGCTTTCATCTCAGCCCTATGCAATGCGAGTCCTCAACTCTGGTTCCCGGAAGGTGCAGGTCGGGATCGTTTCCATGTTCAGCACAGGTGCAATCATGACGACGCTGGGAATTTATCTAACTGCCTTTGGGGTCTGACCGAGCGAGGCCGTTCACTGGGCGTTCCTCATGTGGCATCCCAAAATCTCGCTAGCTGGCTTTGTATGGGACCGATAGCGGCTTCATGGCCGCTGCAACTCGTTCTGGGATCATCGTTACGCGAGGGCTGAGATCTTCAGGTGGGAAGGCATCGTCAATGCAAGCATGCCAGTAGTCCTTGTGCTTCTCATCAAGCCAGTGGTCTGATTGCTCCACATCAGAGCCAGCTTCTCCCTGGACGCTGTACCAATACAGGTACCCAACTCCGTCAACAATTTCAGAGAAGATGGTCTCCACATACATCTGCTCAGGTTCCAAGGTTTCCCGAACTGCAGCAGCGTTATCAAGCAGGAACTGAAGCCATTCGTCGACGAGAGCCTGTGCTCCTTCGCGGACCCGAAACCGGGTCAATTCAATCCTCATGGCTCCACAATGCAGTTTTCGATCGTCAGAACCAAATGATGTCCCGTTCAAGGTTCCCCTTACGGACATGCGATCTAGCCTGGCGCCTGCGCGAGAGGGTTCAGTGCGCGCTGTATAGTTCAGTACATGCTGACTATTGCTTCGCGTCTCGACGTGATGAACCGCCTGGGTCGCGCACTGGCCGACCCCACTCGATCCCGGATTATCCTGACCCTGCTCGACCATCCCGCTTACCCGGCGGAACTGGCCCGAGATCTGGACCTGACACGCCCGAACGTGTCCAACCACCTGGCATGCCTGCGCGATTGCGGGATCGTCGTCTCCGAGCCCGAGGGTCGCCGGACACGGTATGAAATCGCCGATTCGCACCTGGCGCAGGCGCTGACGGCGCTGGTCGATGCCACCCTGGCAGTGGACGAAGACGCCCCGTGCATCGATCCCGCCTGCTCGCTTCCCGGATGCGACGCAACTGGGGAGGGCGCATGATCCTCACCTCGGTCTTGCAGGCGATAGGCCTGTTCGCAGCGACCAATATCGACGACATCATCGTGCTCTCCCTCTTCTTCGCTCGAGGGGCCGGCCAGCGCGGCACCACCGCCCGCATTCTGGCCGGTCAGTACCTCGGGTTCGCCGGCATCCTCGGTGCCGCGGTCCTGGTGACCATCGGCGCCGGAGCATTCCTGCCCTCGGCAGCCATCCCTTACTTCGGTCTCATCCCTCTGGGCCTCGGCCTCTGGGCCGCATGGCAGGCCTGGCGCGGAGACGATGACGACGATGACGACGAGGCCAAGGCTGCCGGCAAGAAGGTCGGCGTGTGGACAGTCGCAGGCGTCACCCTTGCCAACGGCGGCGACAACATCGGTGTCTACACCCCCGTCTTCCTCAGCGTGGAGCCTCTCGCAGTAGTCGCCTACTGCATCGTCTTCCTCGCGCTCGTCGCGGTTCTGGTAGTCCTGGCAAAGTTCGTCACCACCCGCCCACCGATCGCCGAAGTGCTCGAACGCTGGGAGCATATCCTCTTCCCCATCGTTCTCATCGGCCTCGGCGTCGTGATCCTCGTCGGCGGCGGAGCCTTCGGACTCTGACGTAGCGGCAGCGAGCCAAACGGCGCCGACCGGGCACACCCGTCTCGGCTCAGATCGCGACACCTACCCGCAGCCAGTCCTGCGTGATCGCGGCGACAAAGCCGCCACGGAGCGCTGAAAAAACCCCGCCACCAAGTGAACGAAGCCACAGACAAGGCGCGCACAAGGGTCGGGCAAAAAATTGTTGAGCCGCCGCAGATTTCGGCGGTGCCCCTACCGGCGCTACTCCAGCCCGCCTCGCGTCTCATCAAACGAACATTTTTTGAGACATCACTTCGTCGAATACCAGCTCAGCCCCGATTGAAGAGCTTGCCGAGCCATCCCACCCCGGTGGATTGTGTCACCTTAGATGGGGCGGCAGGTGCACCGCACGTGCAACGGCTGGTCTTCGGCACGTTGCGCATGACCTGCTCGACATGGTTGCCGCACCCGGCCCACGTCGTCTTTCCGCATCTCTTGCATGTCACTGCCCTGCACATCGCGCATCCTCTTTCTGTCGGTTTTCGCGGCACCTGCCATCTCGAGACTACTATACCCCCATGGGTATTTATTTCACTTCGCACACTTCTTGCAAGATACCCCCCTAGGTATTATCGTGATTAGAGAACGGATACCCCACGGGGTGTCGAAGCGATCACCAAGGAGATCAAATGCTGCTCGAACGGATCTACGACGAGGACCTGGCCCAGGCGAGCTACTTCATCGGCTGCCAGTCCAAGGGCGAGGCGATCGTGGTCGATGCCCGCCGCGACATCGCCCCCTACCTGGATTTGGCCGCAGCCAACGGGATGAAGATCGTCGCGGTAACCGAGACCCACATACATGCCGATTACCTCTCCGGGACCCGCGAGCTGGCTGCGGCCACTGGCGCGCAGATGCATGTCTCCGGCGAAGGCGGCGAAGACTGGCAGTACGGATTCGAGGCCAATCGGCTGCACGACGGCGAGGCCCTGGCCATCGGCAACATCAGCCTCAAGGCCATCCACACCCCCGGGCACACCCCCGAGCACCTGGCCTTCCTGGTCACCGATGGGGCCTTTGCCGACCAGCCCGGGTTCCTGCTTTCGGGCGATTTCGTCTTCGTTGGCGACCTCGGCCGACCGGACCTGCTCGACGAGGCGGCAGGCGGGGTCGACACACGCTTCGAGGGGGCCGGCCTGATTTTCAAGAGCCTGCGCGAGAAGTTCCTGTCGCTGCCGGATTACGTCCAGGTGCTGCCGGCGCACGGATCCGGCAGCGCCTGCGGGAAGGCCCTCGGTGCAGTCCCGTCCACCACGGTGGGCTACGAGCGGCTCTACTCCTGGTGGGGGCCGTTCGTGGCTGCCAACGACGAGCAGGGTTTCACCGACGAACTGCTCAACGGCCAACCCGACGCCCATGCATACTTCTCCCGCATGAAACGCCAAAACCGCCAGGGCCCTGCAGTCATCGGCGAACGCGAAACCCTGCAGGAGCTACCCAACGACCAGGTCGCCCGCGATATAGACAACGACACGATCACCTTCGTGGACACGCGACCGAACAACGAGGTCCACGAGGGAACCGTCGCGTGTTCGGTGAACATCCCGGCCGGGAACAAGGTCGCCAGCTTCGGCGCATGGGCCATCGACCCCGAAACCGACGAACGCCCCCTGGTGCTGCTGGCCAAGGACCAGGAACACGCGCAGCAGCTGTGGGACCACCTCCTCAGGGTCGGGATCGACAAGGTCGCCGGCTACGTCACCGGCTTGCAGGGCTTGCCGACGGCACTCCCGCGCCTGATCCAGCCCGAGGAACTCGAGGGGTTCGACGCGGCGCTGGTGCTGGACGTGCGCAACAAGACCGAGCACGCCGAAGGGCACATCCCCGGTTCCCGTCAGCTGAACGCCGGGCGGGTGCTCTGGCACCAGGACGAACTGCCCGAATCCGGCCCGATCGTGACCTACTGCCAGAGCGGGGTGCGCAACTCCGTGGCCGCCAGCGCGCTGCGCCGCGCAGGACACGAGGTCGTCGAACTCGACGGAAGCTACGCCGCCTGGGCCAACTGGAAGGCCTCGCAGCCAAACAGCGTCTGACCTGCGGATAGGCCGGACACAGGTCAAGGGCCGACCCGCGAAACGCGGGCCGGCCCTTGACCTTGAATGGCAGCAGTGGCACAGGCGTCCTGGATGGGCCCTGCCCCGCGCCCCTTCCGCGGGTATTGCTCTGGATACAGCCAAGGGCGCCCCGCATTGCGCGGGGCGCCCTCGTTCGCATGGGGGTCCGCAGGTCCGGAACCGCGACGATCAGGCCAGGGACAGGAAGAGCTTCTCCATGTCCTTCTTGTCCATCGAGTTGTCCTCGCTGGCCAGGCACTGCTCCAGCCCGGAGGCGATGATCGCGAAGCCGGCCTTGTCCAGCGCCTTGGAGACCGCCGAGAGCTGCGTGATGACCTCCTTGCAGTCCCGACCCTCCTCCAGCATGCGGGTGACGGCGGCCAGCTGCCCCTGGGCTCGCTTGAGCCGGTTGACGACGGGCCTGAGTTCGGTGGTGTCGAGCTGCATGGGAATCCTCCTCGGAATGGTCTTACGCTGGCCCAATCATATACCCCCCTGGGTTTATTGCATACCCCCTGGGGTATGTGCGAGACTTTTGGGGACACATTCATTCGACAGGAAGGCCGCTCTTGGCACCCGCAACCCCCACCGTCACCGACCTCGACGCCGCGACCCTGCGCCAATGGATCGACCAGCACGAGGATCTGGTGGTCATCGACGTCCGCTCCGGCGCGGAGTTCGAATCCATGCACATCCGCGGCTCCTATAACGTTCCGCTGGCGCTCTTGTCCGAACACGCCGACAAGCTCGCCGAACGCCTGGGCAGCCGCGTGGTCCTGGTTTGCCAGTCCGGCGTCCGGGCTGAACAAGCCCGCACGCGCCTGGACGGCGCGGGAATCGGCAACGCACTGGTCCTTACCGGTGGCGTTCCGGGTTTCGCCTCCGCAGGCGGCGACGTCGTCCGCGGGGCCCAGCGCTGGGATCTCGAGCGACAGGTGCGCATGGTTGCTGGCTCCCTTGTGGTCGGTGGCCTCCTCGCCGGCAAGCTCGTTTCCCCGAAATTGCGCCTGCTCGCCGGCGCCATCGGCGCCGGGTTGACGTTCTCGGCCGCAACCAACACCTGCGCCATGGGCCAGGCACTATCCAAGATGCCCTGGAACAAGACCGGGGACGAGCCCACCGCCCGAACCGCGATCGGCCAGCTGCCGGCCCCGAAGTAAACCCCAGCCCGGGGCGTCCCCTCGGGACGCCCACCGGGGCTGGCCCATGAACCGGGGTCGTGCGGCATCCCCCCTGGCCGCACGGCCCCACCCGCCGAATTCGAAGGGAAAGACACATGAACGAGATCGACATTCAACACGCTGCGACCCGCCGGGACAGCGACCAGATCCTCGACGTCCGCGAGGACTTCGAGATCGCCGAGGGCATGATCCCCGGCGCCCTCCACATCCCCATGGGAGACCTTGATGCCCGCCTGGGCGAACTCGACAAGAACCGACCGGTCATCGTCGTCTGCCGCAGCGGAAACCGAAGCGCGCGCGTCGCCGAGGCCCTGAACGCCGTGGGATTCTCGGCGGAGACCATGGCCGGCGGGATGACTGCCTGGCAGCAAGCCGGCCTGCCCACCACCTAGGCATCCTGCCCGCAACCCCCCCTGCTTCCCGCCTGCTCCCTTTCCCGACAAGGACCACCCATGACCGTCATGCTCGCCGCGACACTGTTGCTCTCAGTGCTGATCGGCATCTCCCTCGGCCTCCTGGGCGGCGGGGGGTCCATCCTCACCGTCCCGATCCTCACCTACGTGGCCGGGCTCGAACCACAACAGGCGATCTCCACGTCCTTGTTCGTCGTCGGCGTGACCTCATTGTTCAGCGCGGGAACCCACGCCCGGAAGGGCAGGGTGAAATGGAAGACCGGATTCCTCTTCGGCTCCGCGGGCATGGCCGGAGCCTTCGCCGGAGGGACGGTGGGAAATCTCATCCCGGGGACGGTCCTCATGGTGGCTTTCGCGGCCATGATGCTGACCACCTCGGCGGCCATGATCCGGGGGCGGCGCGGACGCACCACGACCGAGCAGACACAGGACATGCCGATCGCGAAGACGCTCGGGGCCGGCGTGGCCGTGGGACTGCTGACCGGCCTCGTCGGTGCCGGCGGAGGATTCCTGATCGTTCCAGCGCTCGCGCTGCTCGGCGGCTTGCCGATGGCCACAGCCGTCGCCACGTCCCTGCTGGTCATCGCGATGAACTCCATGGCCGGATTCGCCGGACACCTGACCAGCCTGCAGATCAACTGGCCCCTCACCCTCGGCGTGACCGCCGCAGCAATCATCGGCTCCCTCATAGGAGCGCGCCTGGCCGGACGCATCCCCGAGACGGCCCTTCGCCGGGGATTCGGCATCTTCGTCCTCGCCATGGGCCTCTTCGTCCTGATGCAGGAGCTGCCCCCGCCAGCCAACCTCGCCGTCGGCATCACCGCCGCAGCACTTGCCGCCGCCGCAGCACTATGCCGGTTCGCCATCCCCGCCTGTCCACTGCGCAAATCACTTGCCTCTCCCGCACCGACCGAGACCCGCTAGCCGACCAACCACCGACGGACCGAAGGAGCACTCGAAGACATCACCAGCAGGTGACCCCCCCACGTGGGCGCACCAGCACCAAAAGAGCGTTCGATCCAGCGAACCATGCGCTGAAAATCTCATCAAACGAACGAATTTTGAGACACACAAATGGCCCGCCGTTCTATTTGTGCCCGAGGAGCAGCGTTGATGCCGGATGCTGTTCGTTTACCCGTGAGCCAGTCCGGTGGATCGGCGTGCCGCCACTATTCGGCGAAAACGGTCTTGGCGACTTGCATCGCCGACATGGCCTTGGGCCACCCTGCGTAGAACGCGAGGTGGATAATCGCCTCCTTGAGTTCCTCCTCGGTAAGTCCATTTTGTTTGGCCAGCCGCAGGTGGTTGGTGAGCTGTTCAAAACTGCTCGAAGTGATCAGGCTGCTGACCACCACGAGACTTCGATCCCGTTTCGACAGCCCGGGGCGTCCCCAGATGTCGCCGAAGAGGACGTCATCGGTCAGTTCGGCGAGCTTGGGAGCGAAGTCGCCGATGGATTTCTGGGCAGGGCTTTGTCCCGTCATGGAGATACTGCTTTCTACTGGGTGCGGAAAGGTGTCAGACGGACTTGGCGTTCGCCCGTTGGTAGTCGGCATCCGTGACGTGTTCGCCCCAGATGACAGCTGGCCCTTTCTCGTCGGGCACGCTCTCGGATAGGGCCAGGTGCGTCATGGGCTGGACCGTGGTTGCGCCGTGCCAATGCCACTGACCGGGCGGCGTGTATACGGTGTCACCGACCCTCGCGAGAAGTGCCTCCCCGTCCCGAGTTTGGACGATGGCGGCCCCCTCGGTGATATGCAAGGTCTGCCCTTGGGTGTGCACGTGCCACGCTGTCCGGCTGCCGGGAGCGAACCTGACGAACCCGGCAGTCGTTCCCGATGGCGGAGGGGACGCCACCATCTCGACCCACACGTCGCCGGTGAATCGTTCGGGCGGGCCCTTGCTGGCGGATTTGGCCGGGTGGAGTTCCATGGATGGTCCTATCGGTCTTCGGACGCGGACATTTTGGTTTTGACGTGGGTGGCTGCGAGGCTGCCCAGCAGGGCAACGCGTTCCTCGGTGGGCGAGCCCGCAACGGTGGTGTAGGCGAAGAGGGCCAGGCCCGGATTGTCGGGGAATTCGAAGGCCTCAAAGTTGAATTCGAGATCCCCGACAGCAGGGTGGTGGATGCGTTTGGTGCCTCCACGATGGAATCTCACATCGTGCCTGGCCCACCGTTGCCGGAAGTCGTCGCTGCGGGTGACGAGTTCACCAATCAGGTCGGTGAGGCCCTTGTCGCGGGGATTGCGGCCGGCTGCACTACGGAGCGAAGCGACGATGCTGTCTGCACCCGCTTCCCAGTCCGGGTAATACAGCCGTGCTGCAGGGCTGAGGAATGTCCACAACGCATTGTTCCCCCGCGATGCGGGGTCATCGAGCATCGGGGCAAGCAGGGCACGTCCGAGGTCGTTGCTGGCGATGTGGTCCATACGCTGGTTGCGCACCCAAACAGGGGTCCCGGTAATTGCCTCAAGGAAGCGTTGCAGGGTCGGGTGTACGACATTTTGCTGACCGCGTGGTTGGCGCCGCCGCGAGGCAGGCGCCGCCGTGCGTGCCAGATCGTGCAGATGCTCGGTCTCGGCCTCGTCCAGCTGCAATGCGCGGGCGAGTGCATCGAGTAGTTCCGGTGACACGCCGGTGAGGTTCCCGCGTTCCATCTTGGCGACGTAGTCCACGCTCATCCCGGCGAGCATGGCGACCTCTTCGCGGCGCAGGCCGGGGACCCGGCGGCGTCCGCCCCCGATGATCCCGGCTTGCTCCGGGGTGATCCGGTCACGACGCGTGCGCAGGAACTCGCTGACCTCGGCTTGGTTGTCCATGTCGCAACCGTACGACGGGATATCCGCCGATGGGAGTTACTGCCAGTACACGGATAGACCGTCACTGGTACCAGCTGCTGGTCCGCGGTGGACTGGATGCATGACAACGACCACCCCAGGCGCGAACAGCTCCACGACGAACGTGGCACAGCATGCAACGGTGATCCTGGCGATCGTGCTGGTCAGCTACTTCATGATCGTGCTCGACAACTCGATCATCTTCACCGGCCTGCCCCGGATCCAGGAATCTATGGACCTGTCCCCGACGGCCCTGTCATGGGTGCAGAACGCGTACACACTCGTCTTCGGGGGCCTGCTGCTCCTGGGGGCCGGTACCGGGGACCTGCTCGGCCGCCGACGGGTATTCGTTATCGGACTCGCCTTGTTCGGCCTGGCGTCCCTGCTGGTCGGAACTGCTCAATCCGGGGCCTGGATCATCGCAGCCCGCGCGTTCCAGGGCATCGGCGCGGCAATCGTCGCCCCGTCCTCCTTGTCGTTGCTCACGGCAACATTCCCCGCCGGCCCCGCACGCACCCGTGCCGTGGCCGCATACGGCACGACGGCGGGCATCGGCGCGAGCCTAGGCCTCGTCGCCGGCGGGGCCCTGGCGGAACTGGTGTCCTGGCGTGCCGGGTTCTTCATCAACGTGCCCATCGCCGCTGTGATGATCGTCCTGGCCCTGCGATTCCTTCCCGGGGCGCAAGCCGCCCGCGGTCGCTTCGACCTCGCCGGGGCCCTCACCTCTACCGTCGGGATGGGTGCCCTGGTCTACGGCATCGTCAACGGCGGCGACCACGGCTGGGGCACACCATCAGCCCTGGTGCCGGTCTTCGTCGGGGCCGTGGTGCTGACGGTGTTCGTGCTCAACGAATGGAAGGCGCAGCAGCCGATCATGCCGTTGCGCCTGTTCGCCAGTCGGGAACGCAGCGGGGCAGCGGTCGCCCGGCTCCTGTTTGCCGGCACAGGGATCGCATTCTTCTTCTTCACCGCCCAGTTCCTGCAAGGCGTCTACGGCTGGACCCCGCTGCAGGCCGGGGCCGCCTTCCTTCCCATGAGCCTGCTGCAATTCGGCGCCTCCCTGTTCGTGGCACGCCTGACGCGGCGTTTCGGCAACGCGCTACTGGTCGTCGTCGGGATCGCGATCGTCCTCGCCGGCCTGCTCTGGTTGGGTCAGATCACCCCCGATACCAGCTATCTCGCCGGTTTCGCCGGGCCGCTCGCCCTCTTCGGGATCGGCCAAGGGCTGTGTTTCGGGCCGCTGACCGCCGCCGGCATCACCGGGGCACCGGCCGAGGATGCCGGCGCGGCATCCGGACTGGTGAACACGGCGCACCAATTGGGCAGCACCTTGGGCGTCGCGATCCTCACCGCCGCCGGGGCCGGTGCGGCAACGCTGGCCGGCCGCGTCGTCGACGCGTATAGAGGAGGTGCGGTCATGATCGCGATCGCCCTCGTCGTGGCCCTGGCCTTCATCCTCCCCGCAGACCTCGCGGCACGCCGTCAAAAGATCCACTGATCCACCACCGAAAGGAAACACCCATGAAAACCGTGACCCTGAACAACGGCGTCGAGATGCCGATCCTCGGCTTCGGCGTCTACCAGGTCGAGGCCGACCAGACGCAACAGGCCGTCGAGGCGGCCCTCGCCGCCGGATACCGGCAGCTCGACACCGCCGCCGCCTACGGCAACGAAGAGGCCGTGGGCGCCGCCATCAAGGCAAGCGGCATCGCCCGCGAGGAGCTGTTCGTCACCACCAAGCTCTGGATCCAGGACGCCCCGGCCGAGGAGAACACCACCCGCGCGTTCGAGGACTCCCTGGGCAAGCTCGGCCTGGAGCACATCGACCTGTACCTGATCCACCAGCCCTTCGGCGACTACTACGGCCAGTGGCGCGCCATGGAGAAGATCAACATAGAAGGCCGCGCCCGGGCCATCGGGGTCTCGAACTTCGCACCCGACCAGCTGCTGGACCTCATCATCAACAACGAGATCGTCCCGGCCGTGAACCAGATCGAGACCCACCCGTTCCGGCAGAACACCGACTACCAGGAACTGATGAAGCAGGAGGGCGTGCAGATCGAATCGTGGGGCCCCTTCGCCGAAGGCAAGAACGGACTGTTCACCAACGAAGTCTTGGCCGGAATCGGGGTCGCGCACGGAAAGTCCGTCGCCCAGGTCGTGCTGCGGTGGATGATCCAGCGCGGGGTCGTCGTGATCCCCAAATCGGTCAACCCCGACCGGATGGCGCAGAACATCGACGTGTTCGACTTCGAGCTCACCGATGAACAGATGACGCGCATCGCCGAACTGCACACCGGTCAGTCGCAGTTCTTCGACCACGCCGACCCCGATATGGTGCGTTTCCTCAGCGCCCGCCGCCTCGACTGAGGTCCCCCTGATGCCGAGCCCACCACCCGGACGCCGGCCGACCCGCCGCACGCTACTACGCGTGGGGGTCGGCGGAGCCGGTCTCGCTGCCAGCGCCGTCCTCGCCGGCTGTACGCCGGCGCGAACCCCAGACCCAACCGCCGAGGCAACGGAGAGCCCCTTGGACACGACCACGCATGCCGGCAAGACCCTGCTGGCCTACTTCTCCCGTGCCGGGGAGAACTGGTGGAACGGCGGGCGCCGGAACCTGGAAACCGGCAACACCGAGATCCTCGCCCGCATGATCGCCGAGCGCACCGGCTGCGACCTGTACCGGATCGAGGCAACCGATGCATACCCGGCCGGTTACGACGAGACAGTGGCCCGCAACGTGCGCGAACAAGACACCGACGCCCGGCCCGACATAGCCCAACCCCTCCCCGATTTCGGCGCATACGACAAGCTCGTCCTTGCCTCCCCCATCTGGAATGTCCGGCCACCGATGATCATGAACACCTTCCTTGACGGAATCGACCCTGCAGGGAAAACCATCCTGCCCGCCGTCACCTACGCAGTCAGCGGGCTCGGCGACACCTTGGACGTCTACACCTCCGCGGCGCCCACCGCGGACATCGGTGCCGGCCTAGCCCTCCGCGGGGAAACCGTCCCCGACTCCACTGCCCAGATCCAAGACTGGCTCAACGACGTCGGTCTCGACTAGGCAGAGGCACCAGCCTCCCCACGCTGGCTGGCGAATCCAACCAGAGCAAACACGATCGGAAAAACCATGACCAACATCGAAAACCCCGTCGCCGTCATCACCGGCGCCTCATCCGGCATCGGCGAAGCCACCGCCCGCGCCCTCGCCGCCAAAGGCCACGCCGTGGTGCTGTTGGCCCGTCGCCTCGACCGCATCACCGCCCTCGCCGACGAACTCGGAAACGGTTCAATCGCCATCGAAGCCGACGTCACGGACCGGGACTCGCTCGTGGCCGCCGCCGAACGCGTCCACACCGAACTGGGCCGCGTCGACGTGCTCGTGAACAACGCCGGCATCATGCTCCTGGGCCCCTTCGACACCGGCCAACGCGAGGACTACCGCAACATGATCGAGGTCAACCTCCTCGGGGCCATCACCACCACCGAGGTATTCCTCGACCAGCTCAAGGACGGTGGCGGGGACCTCGTCAACATCTCCTCCGTCGCCGGCCGCACCGCGCGGGCCGGCAACGGCGTGTACGCCGCGACCAAGTGGGGCATCAACGGATGGTCCGAATCCATGCGGAAGGAACTGCTGCCCGACGTGCGCGTCACGCTCATCGAACCCGGGGCCGTGGCCACCGAACTGCCCGGGCACATCACCCACGCGGACACGAGGAAAGGCGTGCAGGAGGCATACGACCAGGTCGATGTCACCGCGGAGGACATTGCCGAGGTCATCGAGTTCGCAGTCAGCCGGCCCAAACGGCTCGCCATCCACGAAATCCTGCTCCGGCCAGCTGGCCAAGAGCTCTAGGAACCGCTTGGCGTACCGAAATAGCCCAGTCTGGTGGAACTCCCGTGGGATCCACCTATCCGCATGAATGCGGTTCCTCGCACACTACCGATGCCGCGCCTTGTGGTGTCAGTGAAGCGCGATGCACGGCAAGGTACCGATTGAGAATGCGACTGGAGTCTCAGCAAACGATCGTTTCTTGGGACATGCGTGGCGCTGGTTTGCTCCGGACCTAGACGAGTTGGCGGGTGGAAACGTATTCCGACAGGGCCTCACGCACGATGTCGGATTCCTTGAGGTGCTCCCGCGCGGCCAGGGCGGTCACGCGGGCCTTGAGCTCCTCGGGAACCCGCGCCCGGACCACGGGCGACGGGCCGGCGCCGGCACCGACCTTCGGGCGGCCCACACCAACCCTGATGGCCTCCTGCACGTCCTCGGTGCCGGTGGCACCCATCAGCAGGCGCGCGGCCTCGGCCCGGGATTCGGCGGTTCCGCGCCACGCCGTGCCTGGGACGGCCGGCAGCTCGCCGCGTTCGGCGCGGTCGGCAAGGGCCTCGTATGCCTCGTTCGCGTTACTGGTCATCATTCTTTCCCTTCATGGAGCAGGTGCCGGTACAGGTCGGTGAGTTCCATCGCGTGGAACACCACCACCGTGCGCGGCTCGCTGTGGGCCGCGATCACCTCGATATAGCGGTCGGTCTGGCCGTGGGGGTGTCCCACGTAGACGATTGTCCGCTCCCCCGACCGGCCCTCGATCTCCTCCAGGGCCTCGTGGTTCGCAATCGCATACAGTGCGTCCCTGCGGGGAATTCCGTGCCTGTCTGCGCTTGTGGTCCACTCGACTGCCATGTTAATAGTGTAGCACACAATCAGGCTACAATATTTGTTTCCCTCTTCACCGGCGCGCCCCAGGGCCAAGAGACAAATCTCATGGAGAAGCTCAAGCGTGGCGATAGGACCGACGCCTCATCATTTGCCGAGCCGACCAGGACGGAAGACCTTGATCTGGATGGCATGCGCGAGACCGTCTCCGTCTATGACGACGGTTCCATCACCGTTGTCGGTACCGAGATTCCAGAGCTGGCTTCGGACGGGCAGATGGGGACGATGGCAGCGGGGATCTCGGGGTGTTCGACCACTGCGGGTGCCGGGTGGGCGACATACAAAAACTGCAAGGTCAACGTGACCACGGATTCCATCACAATGAACTTCAGGGCCACTTACGAGCGATATTCCGGTGCGGCGGCGAAGATCCTGAGCACGTCATCCCCGGCGGCTTCCTCCCGAAACGGCACGAAGCTCACCGGCGTTCCCAAGCGAATTCGCTTCGTCAAGATTGCCGGCGCATACCAGGACGCTGTGGCCACGTACCGGACTGGGCTCGTGAGCCACAACAACAACTACAGCGAAACCATTGACCTGAGCATCAGGGTCACTTATTCGGGCTCTGCACGCGCCACGAATTTCTAGCGCAGCCTAGAACCCACTAAAGGTCAGGGGAACCGTCCGCTCGCGGCGGTTCCCCTGACCTTTAGTTGTTGCCAAGTCTTGGACCGTTGGTGGCGGCATGAGGGCGTTGCCGCTTCTTGTTGGCCATCCAACGCAAGACCAATGCCAGCGCCAGGCCAGCCGTTGCCGAGTACGAGACTGCGGGTGCCTCGCCCGGACCAAACGAATAAAAGTGGTTGTAGACGACCACCCCCAGTGCAACAACTGAAGCAGCCGCGAAATACGAATCACGAAGCCTGAACGCCCACACGGCTAGGCCAAGGCCGAAATACAGGGAATAGGGCGGGTTCGAGGAATCCTCAAGTAGCACCACGGCGAACGCCAACACCACTTGGATCAGTGCGACACCCTTTAGGCCGGAACCGCCGGGAACGAATGCCAGCACCGCAAGGGCAAGCACAATGTTCAGCCCCCAGGCTGCCAGTAGCTGCACCATGTAGAACGGTCCAATCGGCCCGGACCACGCCAAGTGGAGCAGGACCGCTGAGATAAGACTTCCGACCACGAAGCACAGGAGCACCACGAAACCGGCGTCAATGGAGCGATCCTGTTTGGTCATATGTCCCCCGGAATTTTCAGTCACCCCCTCAGAATACAAGGCACCATGATGTCCGCTTGAGCCACAGCCTCGTCACGATGTCATGCGGTGGCGCAGAAACGACCTGTAGAGAAACCGCGGGTGCCGCACAAGCCGCGAACCACATCCATTTAGCGGCCCTCTCTAATGCGGGCGTGTCGAAAAGGGCTCCTTGAAAAACCGCGACACGCCTTCCATCCCACAAAGCCGGCTCGCACAACGCGAGTCTGTCACCACCACCGGCCGCAGACCGCGGCCAGCAGACTCTACAGGAAGGTCCGAAATGGAAACCATTTATCGCGAAGAAGACAACCGCCAGGACAGCAGCACGCGGGCAACTTGGATCATGTGGGCCATCGGCCTGCTGGTGAACGCTTCCTTGGCCGTCTACCTTCGCTAACCAGCCTGGTGCCGGCAGGGGGTTCCGGCTCCCCTGTCGGCACCCTGCCACTGACTGCCGGCGTGGCTCACCTATTCATCGGTTCGATCGCGTCCTGGATGCCGAAGTTTGAAACCAGGTCGCTATCGGTGTTGGTGGAAGTCATATATTCCAGTTTGCCCTAATCGAATAGTTCACGTCCGGAGACCGGGGTAGTCCTTCCAGGTTCCACCAGAGAGT
The DNA here is from genome assembly GCF_039526245.1 of Arthrobacter rhombi. Lineage (NCBI taxonomy): Bacteria > Bacillati > Actinomycetota > Actinomycetes > Micrococcales > Micrococcaceae > Arthrobacter > Arthrobacter rhombi. Next base: position 493 of record NZ_BAAAIV010000010.1, on the reverse strand, counting down.
CTTGCCCAGGTGGTCGCTGTTCCGGCTGATATTCCCAGTGCGTCGGCCGCGATGCGCGCTGGCAAGGCGACAGTTAGGTGGCGTAGGGCCGCTCCCCGTGCCCGGAGCGGCTCCAGACCCGCATTATGCAGCAGCAAGCGCATGTTCGCCTCGCTCATGTGCGTACCCGCCATCAGGCCTTCGAAGAACCACTGGTGCTCAGGGCTCCTGTAGATGGCCCGCTGTGTGGGCGACTGCAGGTAGCGCTTGACCAGTTGGGCTACGGGAGGTGGCATTTCTATGGCCGTCGAGGCGAAGCGGATTGCCACCGAGGTCTGCGTGCAGACAATGTTGGAATGCTGCAACCGGACGCAGGTGGTGACGGGCTGGGCGTAGAGCAGGACGAATAGCCCGGCCAGGCGGACAGTCAACGAAAGGGATTCATCGTTGACGAGACGGTTGATGGCCGTCCAGCGGGCCTCGTCGCTGATGGCTTGTTGTGCGCGCCCCGTTC
>NZ_BAAAIV010000009.1:75504-130742 GCF_039526245.1 Arthrobacter rhombi | reverse complement strand
TGAGCGCCTAACCAACATCAAGAATCACGTGGCAACCGACTTACACCACGCAAATGGGCTTGACCTTCAGTCAATCCGGCTCCGCTCGGGATGGGGCCGTGAAGTGTCGGGGCGGATGCGATAAACATGAGGGTATGAACGTGCGCACCCCGGACCCGTATCCCGGCTGGCTGTCCGACGAGGACCTCTATGAGGCCCGTCAGCGCCTGCCCATCCTCTATGTGGAGGCCATCCCGGTCCGCCTGGACCCGTTGGGGTACGTCAACGAGGTCGGGCTGCTCTACACCGCCGACGCGGCCGGGCAATTCACCCGCACGTTCGTCTCCGGCCGGGTCATGTACCGCGAGACCATCCGGGCCGCCCTGGTCCGGCACATGGAGAAGGACCTGGGGCCCATGGCCATGCCGCAGCTGCCCCTGAGCCCGGTGCCGTTCACGGTCGCCGAGTACTTCCCCTCACCCTCCGAGACCGGCCTGACCGATGAACGCCAGCATGCAGTCTCGCTGGCCTACGTCATCCCCGTCAGGGGCGAATGCAACCCCCGCCAGGACGCCCTCGAGCTGACCTGGCTGACCCCGAGCGAGGCCCTGAGCCCGTCCATCCGTGACGAGTTCGCCGGCGGCCGCGCCAACATCCTTCGACAGGCGCTGGCCCATGCGGGCTGGTGCGAGTAGGAAGTGACATTGCAGCAGGATTACATCCGTGCCGTGCGTGCCGAGAAAGTGGCACGCGGCGACCGGTTCATCACCCGCACGGGCACCCCGAGTCTTCCGGTGTCCAGTGTGCGGATCGTCCAGGACAGTTTCGGCACCCCGGCCTACATCGAGGCCACGCTGGACAGCGGCCAGAAGGTGACGATCGCCCACGGTTCGACCATCCGCGTGCACACCAGCGCCCCGCCGCCGGCGGCAACGCTGGATGAGCTGACGGTGATCCCCGTGGAGGACGGGTCGCCGGAGGCCGAGCTGATCTCCATCGCCCGCGAGTACCCCTGGGACCAGCGGGTGCTCGGCCCCATCGCCAAGCTCAGCCGCGGCTTCAACCCGAAGTCCGGCGCCCAGCTGGAGGACGTGCGCGATCTGGCGCATCTGCTCTTCGTCGAGCTCGACGACCAGCCCAATGTCTGGCGTGCACTGGCCATCCTGACCGAGTTGCCCTTCGACGGGAACTTCGGCCGCTGGAAGTCCATCCAGTCAGCGTTGGCCATTGCCGCCTACCTCTCCGCCTCGGACGGCGACCTGGAGGCCGCCCGCAGGTTCTCCGAGTCGCTGCGGGTCACCGACCACATCGAGGAGGATCCGCTCAAGGCGAAGCTGACCGGCGAGTTGCGCCAACGCCAGCTCGACGAGCCGAACCTGTTCGATCGCGAAATCCACCGGGCGACGGCGGCGCAGGACGCACCGGCCATCCGGTCCTGGCGGATCGAACGGCTCGACGCACTGCTGTACCTGCTGGCCCACGGCGGTTCACGGACGCTCGGCCGTGAGGAACTGCAGCGGATGATCGACCACGAGCTCCAGACGCTGCGTACCCTGGACGCGCCGGACACCCCGGACCGCCAGACCGCCGGCGAGACACCGGCCGCGGACGCCTGAGCGTTCTCAGCTTGCTGCGGTGCCGGCCTGCATCCGGCGCCGCAGCGCTGACCCGGCGAGGGCCACGGCCACCCCGATGACGGAGCCGATCACGGTCTCCAGCATCCGGTCGTAGAGCAGCTGGGTGCTCATGCCCGCCATCAGTGCGGTGCCGACCAACGCCAGCGGGGTCACGCACACCTGCGCCCAGAAGTAGTTGCGGGTGATCAGCATCTCGGCCCCGAACTGGGCAAAACCGAGGAAGAGGATGATCGCCCACGGGTTGGGGTTCACGACGATGATCACCGCCATCACCCCCAGTCCGGCGATCGTGCCCAGCACGCGGTGCATGCCCCGGGCGATCCGGTGGCGGGTGGTGTGCCCCACGAGGGGGACGACGGCGGCGACCATGGCCCAGTAGGGATGCCCGGTGCTCAGCACCCCCGACATCAGCAGGGCCACGCTTCCGGCCAATCCCGCGGCCAGCAGGTAGCCGACCGATTCGATCCGGATGGCGGTGCGCACCCCGGGGGTCAGCGGGCGCGCAGCCGAGCCGGCCCAGCCCGTGCGGCGGGAGGCGGCGATCTGCCCGAGTTGGCCGAGGCAGAGACCCAACACGATCGTGCCGATGGCCGTCGCCATGGACGCACCGAATCCGGGGACCGTGGGGATCGAGGCGATGGCGGCGAAGCAGAAGATGTGGAACAGCGACCCCGCGGGGCGCAGTTGCAGGAAGCCGGTGGCCAGCGAGCACGCCCAGGCCACCAGCGTGGTCAGGATGACCACCATCCATCCGCCGGCCACCGTGTCGTGGTCGATGAGGAAGTGGTTGGAGGCCCACGAGGCGGCCATGACCACCAGGAAAAGCGCCCCGGCCCGCGTTTGGGCACGCAGCCGGTCCCGGTGGGCAGGAACCCGCCCGAAGATGTTCGTGAAGGCACCGAAGATCGCGAAGATCGCCAGCTCCAGCCGATCGGTGCCCAGCAGCACGACCAGCGGCAGGAACACCCCGAGCCCGCAACGCACCCCGATCCAGGGGTCCTTGTCGCCGGGCCCCAGCGTCAACAGGTGGCGCAGTGTCAGGGGATTGTCCACGGGGCCTCCTGCGGTGGTGTGGGTGATCTGCGGTGGGAGGGCACGTCCGACGACGATGCCTCGCCCTCCCCTCCCACCCTATGACCCGCGGGGGTGCGCCGGACGCGGTTTCCTGCGGCTCGTTCGTCACAGTCCGCTCCGCGGATGGGGCAAAATAGTGGGGTGCCTGCCTCCGATCCCACCGCCGCTGTGACCTCCGACTCCCCCGTGCCCGCCGCGCATCCCCGCCAGAAGGGGTTCTCCTTTGACGTCGGGACCCGCATGGTGAACCCGGATGGATCCACCGGCCTGGGTCGCACCGGCGTCATCCACACCCCACACGGTGACATCAAGACCCCGGCCTTCATTGCCGTCGGCACCAAGGCCACCGTCAAGGCGGTCCTCCCCGAATCGGTCGCCGAGCTCGGCGCACAGGCGGTGCTGGCCAACGCCTACCACCTGTACCTGCAGCCTGGATCGGACATCCTCGACGCAGCTGGCGGCCTCGGGGCGTTCATGAACTGGCAGGGACCGACGTTCACCGACTCGGGCGGATTCCAGGTGATGTCGTTGGGCTCCGGGTTCAAGAAGGTCATCGACATGCAGGGGTCCAGCGCCGCCGGCGGTGACGACACCGTCGCCCCGGGCAAGGAGCGCCTGGCCAATGTGGACGAGGACGGCGTCTGGTTCAAATCCCACATCAACGGGGACCGGCACCGTTTCTCCCCGGAGATCTCCATGGGCGTCCAGCACCGCATCGGTGCCGACATCATGTTCGCCTTCGACGAGTTGACCACGCTGCACAATTCGCGCGGCTACCAGGTCGAATCGCTGGAGCGCACCCGGAGGTGGGCCGAGCGCTGCATCGTCGAACACTTCCGGCTCACCGACGAACGCACCACCAAGCCGTACCAGGCGTTGTTCGGCGTCATCCAGGGCGCCCAGTACGAGGACCTGCGCCGCAAGGCCTGCGCCGACCTGGGGGCCATGCCCTTCGACGGGTTCGGCATCGGCGGGGCCCTGGAGAAGGAGAACCTGGGCACGATCGTCGGCTGGTGCTCCCAGGAGCTGCCCGAGGACAAACCCCGCCACCTGCTGGGCATCTCCGAACCTGATGACATCTTCACGGCCATCGAAAACGGTGCGGACACCTTCGATTGCGTCTCCCCGACCCGGGTCGCCCGGAATTCGGCGTTCTACACCCCGCATGGCCGGTTCAACCTCTCGGGGACCCGCTACCGCACCGATTTCACCCCACTGCAGGACGGCTGCGACTGCTACACCTGCACGCACTACACCCGCGCCTACATCCACCACCTGTTCAAGGCCAAGGAGCTGGTCAGCCACACGCTGATCTCCATCCATAACGAACGGTTCGTGGTGTCGTTGGTGGACCGGGCACGCGAGGCCATCGAGACCGGCACCTTCGCCGACCTGAAGGCCTCCACACTGGCCGCCTACTACGCCGGCAAGCCGGACCCGCAGGGGCTCTAGGGCGCTTCGGAACGGTAGGTCCCGGCGAACCAGCCGCCCACCCCGACGCCGGCGGCGACCGCCAGCAGCACCACCGGAATGGGCGCCAGCAGCAGGGCCACCCCCAGGGGTACCAACGCGATCAGCACCAGTTCCATGCCGTGCACCGCATGACGGATCACCGGTCCGCCGCCCTTGCCGAGGACCTGGCGCTGCAGCACCGATTCCCAATCCAGTTCGGGGCGGTAGGCCATGCGCATCGATCCCCCGGCCAGCCCGATACCGCACAACGCACCGATGGCGACCAGCAGCGCCGCGTCTCCGGGTGCCTCCGGGCCGGCAGTGGCCCAGCCCAGCAGGGCCCCGGCCAACGCGCCCCACAGGACCAGGACCAGGCCCGGCAGCAGGCCATGCGCCCGTCGCGCCGCGCCGGAGTCCAGGGGAAGCAGGGCGTCCAGCCCCGGCACACGTGCCGCTTCGGAAGCGGCGGCTCCCGCCGCCTGGGCGGCCAGGATCCCCGAGAGTGCAGTCGCCACGCAGAGCACGACGGCGGAGCCGCCTCCGTGCGCAGTCACCGTCCCGGCCAGCAGGGCCAGGCTGGCCAGCAACCGGGCCCAGACGGTGCCGGTACGCAGCAGCACCAGCGCTTCGGCCCGCAACAGGGCCGCCACCGGCGACCCGCCGAAGCGTGCCGGCAGCAGCCGCGCCCAGGCATCCCGGACATGGGAGCTCCGGCGCGGCCCCCGGGAGAAGGATCGGGCCAGCGACCTGACGTCCAGCAGTGCCACCGAGTCCACCGCCTGGCCGCTGATGCCGCCGGCGTCGAGCAAGTCCGAGGTGCGGATCCGGTCCAGGCGCGGGCACACCAGCAGCCATCCAACGACGACGGCCACCGCCAGGATCCCCGGTGCCAGCCAGCCGCCTGCGGCCGGCCAGGCGGACGGAAGCGCGGACCAGAGCCCGGCAAACGGCGAGTTCGTGGCACCGGTCGCCCGGGAAACGGCGTCGATGGCATAGGCCAGTACCAGCAGCACCCCGGCCACCGTGAGCGTCCGGGCAAAGCCACGGCGGATCCTGGCGGTCTGGGCCCCGGCGGCCATCAGGGCGAGCACCACGAATTCCAGCCCCAACGTCGCGCACCCGGCGACGAGTTCGGCCAGCGGAGGTCCCGTATATCCGAACGGGCCGGCGGTGCCGGCGGAGAGCCCCAGGGGTAGCCAGGCAGCGGCACCACCGGCGAAGACCCAGGCGAGGCGGGTGCGCAGCCGCCGCGACAACATCGGCCCCCGGTCCACGGGCAGGGACAGCCACCAGAGCCCCTGCGCCCGGTCCACCGCGACGGGGCCCAGGCTCGTCAACAGCCCGGCAACACCCAGTAAGGCGATCGCCAGCAATGCCGAGACGGCGTCGTTGGCCGGCACCACCGCAACACCGTCCCGGACGATTCCTGCCGCGGCGGAATCACGCAGCCCCTGGGCCAGGAACTGGACCAGCCCGAGAACGTAGGCCATCAGGACGACGGCCCCGAGTACCCCGATGTAGATGTCGTTCCACCGTTCGAAACGCTCGGTACGCCGACGTTCCCGGTCCAGTCGCCGCGTGACGGTTGCCGGATTAAAATCCGTCGGTGGCCCGGCAGGAACCCAGGCCGGCAGCGCGGGCTGCCCACTGGGCGCACCGGGCCAGACACTCATGGGCCGCCGATCGCCGCGGCGCCCTCGGCGGCGCTGGCAAAGCGCAGCCCGTCCCCGACGATCAGGCACCGGTCCACCACCGTGGTGAGCAGCACGGCGTCATGGGTCACGAGCAGGACAGCCCCACCGTTGTCGATGCGTGCACGCAGGCGTACCGCAAGCTGGGCCCTCATCGGCGGGTCCAATCGTTGTTCCGGTTCATCGAGGACCAGGAGTTCGGCTGGCCGGATCAAGCCGGCAGCCAGCAGCAGGCGGCGGCGCTGGCCGGAGGACAGTGCGCCCGGCAGGGCGTTGCGTGCCGCGGTCAGTTCGAAGAATTCCAGTTCCCGGTCGACGGCTTCCTGCCCGTCGGGCACGCCGTGTCCGGAGACGATTAGTTGCAGGTGCTCCTCGACGGTCAGCGAGTCGAAGAAGGCGTCCTCGTCGAAGACCGCGGAAACCAGCCGGCGGTGGACGTGGGAGGTGTCGTCAGCGAAGACGCCCAGGACGGCAGCCCGGCCCGAGACCGGCGGCTGGCGCCCGATCAGGGTGCGCAACAGCGTGGATTTACCGGCGGCGTTGAGCCCGACGATCCCCAGCGCGTCGCCCCGGTCGAAGACCAGGTCCAACGGACCGCACACCTCGAAGTCCCCGTATCCGGCGACCAGGCCGCGTGCGGTCAACAACGGTGCGTCCTGCGGATCCATGGGTTCCACCCTAGCGGTGCCTGATCAGCCGTTGGCCACGCCGTAGGTGGGTTCACGGCGCTTGAACCAGCGGATGACCCGGGTGGTGATCGGCACGAACAGGAATTCGACGCCCGTCTTGTAGATGAAGCCCACCAGGACGTAGTTCACGAATTCGGGCACCGTCGAAATCCCGATGACGGTAGCGGCGATCGAGCAGAAGATCAGGGTGTCGGCGAATTCGCCCACGCCTGTTGAGCCCATGAGCCGTCCCACAAGGCCCTTCTCCCCCAACCGGTCCTTCATGCGTACCAGCACATAGGAGTTCAGCGTCTGTCCCACCAGGAAGCCGCACAGCGAGGCAGCGACGATCTGCCATACCGGGCCCAGTGTCTGTTCCAGGGCTGCCTGGCCCGTGTACCAGTCGGCGGCGGGCAACGTGATGATGACCCAGAAGCAGAAGGAGGCGAAGGCGGCCAGCAGGAACGTGATGATGATCGACCGGCGGGCTGCCTTGAACCCATAGACCTCGCTGACCACGTCACCGAGGATGTAGGCCAAGGGGAACAGGAAGAACCCGCCATCGGTGATGATGGGGCCAAACGTGACGCCCTTGGTGGCCCCGATGTTGGAGAGGATGACCACCACGGCCATCAGGGCCAGGACGGCCGAGAAGTAGGGGCTGCCGGCGGAGGCGTAGGCCGCCTGGCGGAGGCGCCGGTCCGCAGGTTTCGCGGGCAGGGTGTTGGTGGGGTCGCCGGAGGTGGCATGCATGAAGTTTTTTCCATTCTGGAAGTGGTTCGCCAGGCGTGGTTCCCGGGTTTCCCCGGTGTCGCCGCCCGCTGTATTAGCACTTGACGGTCCCATTCTCCCACGGAGTACGACGGCGGTGTCCGCGGCAGCCGCTCCGGTCCGGGAATGTCCACGCCGGAATGCGGATCAACTATTTGAACATGTTCAAAAGTGAATATACTGGTCAAAATCCTCTCCGTTACAAGGAATCCATGGAAACGAAGTCGGCAAAGTCCGCCGAAACACGGGCCCGCATCCAAAACGCCGCAGTCGAGCTCTTCGCGCGCAACGGGTATCGCGGCACCACGATGCGTGCCATCGCTGCCGAATCCGGGCTCTCCCTCGGTAACGCCTACTACTACTTTCCGTCCAAGGAAGACCTGGTCCGCGAGTTGGCCCGCGAGCTCGTCGACGCCCAGGTGCGTTCCGCCCGGCCGCGGCTTCGCTCGGGGAACAACCTGCGGGACAACATCCAGGCCGTACTCGACGCGGCGCTGGATGTACTGGCCCCGTTCCACGCTTGCGGGACCGTGCTGCTGCGCGCCGCCACAGGCGACGATGAGGCATCGGATATCTCGCGCGCGAAGGAATTCGCCCTGTGGCGCCATGCGGTCACGGCTTCGCTGCCCCAACCACCCGCCGCCATCCGCGATGACTTGCCTGAATTGCTCTGGCTTGTCCAGCGCGGCCTGGTGATCTTCTGGGCCTATGACCGCTCCCCCGGTGCCGAGCGCAGTCGGCGCCTGGCGGCCAACGCCGCCTCCTTGATGGCGCGGCTGGCGGTCCTCTCCCGGCTTCCCGTGGTCCGGCACATCGTCGACGACGTCATCGGCGTCGTGCGCACCGTGGAAAGCGAACCCGTCGAAAAGCGTCCTAAAATGGGATCATGACTTCCACGCAACAGCAGTCCTCCCCGGCCATCACCCTGACCATCGCCGGTTCCGAGGCCACCGGCGGGGCCGGTGCCCAAGCGGACCTGAAGACCTTCCAACAGCTCGGGGTCTTCGGCATCACGGCCCTGACGTGCATTGTCGCCTTCGACCCGAAGCAGAACTGGGACCACCGATTCACCCCCGTGGACACCCAGGTCATTGCCGACCAGCTCGAGGCCATCCAGTCCTGCTACGCCGGCCAGCTCGATACCGTGAAGCTGGGCATGATGGGCAGCCCGGCAACGATCGACACGGTTGCTACTGCGCTGCGCTCCCAGGGATGGAAGAACGTGGTCCTGGACCCCGTGCTCATCTGCAAGGGGCAGGAGCCCGGACACGCGCTGGACACCGACCAGGCACTGAAGTCCACGTTGCTGCCACTGGCCACTTTCGTCACCCCGAACCACTTCGAGGCAGAGTCGCTCTCCGGCATCACCATTTCCACCGCCGAGGACCTCGAGCGCGCCGCACGCATCATCCATGAAGCCAGCGGCGCCGCGGTGCTCGCCAAGGGCGGAGTCCGACTCGCCGGATCCGAGGCAGTCGACGTGTTCCACGACGGAACCACCACCGAAATCCTCTCGGCGCCCAAGATCGGCGAGGTCGCCGTCTCCGGAGCCGGCTGCTCCCTGGCCGCGGCGATCACCGCGGAACTGGCCAAGGGCGCGACGGCACTGGAGGCCGCACGCACCGCCAAGGCCTTTGTCACAGCCGGCATCGAGCATCGTGTGGCATCGCACGCCCCCTTCGATGCACTCTGGCAGGGTGGCGCCAGCGCCTGATCTACGGACCACCCCCTCCAGTGGGAGCAACGCCAGCGCGGCGCTGCTCCCACTTTTTTTCTGTCCACGCGCAGCCCCAGTCCTCCCGGTCCGGTGAACTTTCGGAATGCTTCACTCTCGATCGGGTGATGTGACAGCAGGTCGACTGATGTTTGCAAAATGGACTCCGTCGACGTTTCGCCCCGCCTCTGCCGGGCGACGCTTTCGACAGAGTTCCGGCGCCCGGCGTTCGGCCCCAGCATCTGCCCGCCGCCACGACTGCCGCAGGCCGGATTTGACCGCCAATCGTTGTCAACTATTGGGCGTCCCACGCCCTGAAGAACTGTAAAGCAAGTCCTTGACTTGTGACTGCAGTCACTTAGGCTATGGCGTGGGGCGCACGGGGGTATTCGCCCCAACGGTGCCCCAAACCGCCCAATCGGTTACAAGGAGCATCATGAATCACTCGCACCGGCCCCGGCTTGCCCGGGCCGTCGTGGCGGCAGCCTCGGGAATCGTCCTGGCTGCCACCATGTCGGTCCCGGCCAACGCCTCGCCAAAAAATATCGACAGCACCCCCGGAAGCCAAGCCCAGGCATTCGGGGGTTCTGCGTTGAACAAGCAGGACATCAAGACCTTGCAGGACCTGAAGGTCTCCGGCCCCATGGTCAGCAAGAAGGGCGAGGTCACGGCCTACGTCCAGTTCAGCGGCGAGGGCGCCTTTGCGGCCACCCAAACCTCCAGCGTGGCCCGCGGCATGGCCAAGCCGGTCAAGAACAAGACCAAGGTCCAGCAGATCCGCAAGAACATCAAGGCCCAAGGCGCCTCGGCGGCGAAGGCCTCGAAGTCCGAGGTCGTCTACACCACGACAAACTCACTGCCGGGCGTGGCCCTGCGCGGCGATGCAGATGCCTTGCGGGCATTGTCGAAACGACCCGACGTCGTGAAGATCACGGCCGTCGTGCCGAAGTCCCCGACCAACAAGGGCTCCGTCGTCGACACGAAGGCGCTCGACGCGTGGACCGCGTTGGAGGAGACCGGCAAGGACGTCACCATCGCCGTCCTGGACACCGGCGTCGACTACACCCATGCAGACTTCGGCGGCCCGGGTACCGTCGCCGCCTACAAGAAGGCACAGGCCTCGGTAGCGTTGCCCGCGGCCAACACCGGTCTGATCGATCCGGCCAAGTTCATCGGCGGTTGGGACCTCGTCGGCGACGATTACAATGCCGACCCCACGGCCGACACCTACCAGCCGGTTCCCAAGCCGGACGCCAACCCGCTGGACTGCGCGTCCGCCGGGCACGGCACCCACGTCTCCGGCACCGCCGCCGGATACGGCGTGGACGCCGAGGGGAAGACCTTCTCCGGCGACTACAGCAAGCTCTCCGCCAAGGACGTCGCGGCCATGAAGATCGGCCCCGGCTCCGCTCCGGAGGCCCAGCTCGTGGGCATCCGCGTCTTCGGTTGCGAAGGCTCCTCGGACGTCGTGGGCCAGGCCCTCGACTACGTGCTGGACCCGAACAACGACGGCGACTTCAGTGACCGTGCCCAGATCGTGAACATGTCCTTGGGCTCGGACCACTCCCCCGTGGAAGATCCCGAGAACGACATCGTTGACGCACTGGCCGCCCAGGGCATCCTCTCCGTGGTGGCCTCCGGCAACGCCGGTGACGTCACCGATGTGGGAGGCTCCCCCGGCAACGCCCGGTCATCGCTGACCGTCGCGAACACCGTCGGTTCGAAGATCACCCTCGACGGCGCCAAGATCCTGGCTCCTGCCGATGTTGCGGGTTCCGCTTCCGGGCAGTACTCGGCGAACTTCGACTACGGTTCCGCCTCCGCAGAGCAGCTCACCGGGACCGTCGTGGTCCCTGACGCCTCGAACAAGTTCGGCTGCGACGCCTTCCCGTCCGGCACCGACTTCGCTGGCAAGTGGGTCTGGCTGCAGTGGGAAGAGAACGGCGCGTTCCCCTGTGGTTCGGGCCAGCGGTTCAATAACGTCGCCGCAGCCGGTGGCGCAGGCGTCGTCCTGGATTCGCCGCGCAACGTGTTCGACGCCGGGATCGCCGGCAACGCCACGATCCCGGGCATCCAGTTCAACAAGGACTTCTCCGAGAAGTTGCGCCCGGCCGCCGAGGCAGGCACCTTGAAGGTCCAGCTGGACCAGGCACTCATCGGCACGGCATCCGGTGAATCCGGCGCCCTGGATACGCTGAACTCCAGCTCCTCACGTGGCGTCCACGGATCCAACGGCATCGTCAAACCAGACGTCGCCGCACCGGGTACGCTCATCGGCTCCGCGGGAGTCGGCACGGGCAATGGCCCGGCCGTCATGACCGGAACCTCGATGGCCACCCCGTTGACTGCTGGCATTGCCGCCCTGGTTGCCGGTTCCGGCGACTACACGGCGTACCAGGTCAAGTCCATCGTGATGAACACGGCCACGGCAGACGTCACGGCAGCCAACGGGGAGACCTACGGGCCGAACCGCGTGGGCTCCGGCCGCGTCATCGCCGACGCCGCGATCAAGACCCCGGCCTTTGCCTTCGCAACCAAGGCCCCGGACCTGACCTCGCTCTCGTTCGGTGTCATCGAGCTCGGCAAGAAGAAGGTCACGAAGACCAGTTCGATCACGGTGCAGAACAAGTCCAAGTGGACCCAGCACTACAGCGTCGACTACGTCCCCTCCACGACGATCCCCGGTGCAACGTACTCGTTGAGCACCGACCGGGTCAGCGTCCAGCCGGGCAAGTCGAAGCAGGTCAAGGTCACGTTGAGCATCGATCCGAAGAAGTTCGCCAAGACCATGGACCCGACGATGGACAAGCAGCAGTTGGGCTTGAACCGCCAGTACCTGGCCGACGCAACCGGTCGGGTCGAGCTGACCGCCAAGGGACAGCCCGCCCTGCGGGTTCCCGTCCAGGCCGCCCCCAAGGCGTCCAGTGACATGGCTGTGAACAAGAAGGCGATCTCGACCAAGAAGGGCGCCAGCACTGCCAACGTCAAGCTCAAGGGCAAGGGCCTGCTGGTCGGCAACGGCGACGAGCGCGTGCTGTCGCTGGTTTCCGCCTTCGAGCTCGGTGCCTCCAGCTCCAAGCTCCCGAAGTCCGCTGACGAGATCCCGGGCGCTCGCGCCATGGACCTGCAGTATGTCGGCGCAGCCTCCGACGCCCCCTCCAACGGGATCGCCGACGGCTTGTTGAACATCGGCGTCAGCACCTTCGGCAACTGGGCTCATCTGGCCGGCGGCACGGAGATCGACGTGGAAATCGATGTCAACGGCGACAACAAGGCCGACTTCGTCACGTTCAACTCGAACATCGACGAGCTCGACCTGGATCTGGCTGCGACCTACAACCTGAAGACCGGCGAGCAGGTCGACCTCTGGCCGACCAACGGCCTGACCGGCGAGACGGACTCCAACACGTTCGACACGAACACGGTCAGCCTGCCGGTTTCGCTGGCGGCACTGGGCATGACGGAGGCATCCTCCGGCCAGATCCAGTACCGGGTCACCACGTGGAGCCAGTACAACTCGGATGAGTCCGGCGCCCAGGTGCCGGTCGACTCCACGGACTGGGTCGCCTACAACGCAGTGGATCCTGACCTGTGGTTCGAAGGAGCCGGAACGGGCACGGCATTCGCCGACCTCCCGGGCCAGACCCTCACGGCACACGTTCAGGACTACAGCAACGCCTTCCCGAAGAAGATGGCGATGGCCAAGAAGAAGGACAACCAGGAGCAGGGCCTCTTCCTGCACCTGCATAACGAGACGGGCCAGAAGGCCCAGGTCGTGACCTTCACCAAGAAGTAACCGCACCAGAGAAGAAGGTGCCAGCGGCTACGGCCGCTGGCACCTTCTTTTCGTCGTGTTCCGGGTTTTCCGTCAGCCCCGCTGTCCCCCCGGCTGCCACGGGAACTGCGGATCACGACGCTCCAGGAAAGCGGCGACACCTTCGTCGATGTCGGGCCCGGCTGCCATCTCCGCCCAGGCCTGCTTCCAGGCGTCGGCGAGCTCGGACGGCTCGGTCGCGGGATCCCCGGAGCGGTCGATCAGGTGCTTGGTGGTCTGCATCGAGTAGCTCGAACGTGCCTGCAGCTCCCCGAGCAGAAGGTGGACGCCGTCGTCGAATTTCTCGGCGGGCAGCACCTCGGCCACCAGCCCCATGGACTGGGCGCGACGGGCGGGGAAGGTGCGGGCGCTCATCAGCACGTACTTCGCCGTGGCCGGCCCCACGAGCGCGACCAAGCGGTCGACGCCGGCCCGCGGGTAGATGATGCCCAGCTTGGCCGGCGTGATGCCGAACGAGGCGTCTTCGGAGGCGACGATGAAATCGCAGGCGGAGGCCAGCTGCCAGCCGCCTCCCATGCAATGACCCTGCACGACGGCGATGGTCGGCTTGGCCACGCGGCCCAGGGCACGATCTGCGGCGGTGAGGTGGTCGGTGGCCCCGTCGTCGTCCAGGATGACGTCACGTAGTTCCCCGATGGACACCCCGGCGCTGAAGGTTCCGCCGTGTCCGCGCACGATGACGACGTCGACGTCCTGCCGAGCGTCCAGCTCCGCAGCAGCTTCCGCGATGGACCGGCACATGGTCCGGGTCAACGCATTGCGCTGGGCCGGGTTGCGCAACATGATCGTGCCGATCCCGGCATCGACCGTGACGGCGATGCCGGGGCCGGCGTCGTGTGGTGTCCCGCCCGGGACGCTCATGATCCGTCGCGGGAGGGCCGGAGCTTGACGTTGATCTGCTTGGTCTGCGTGAAGCCCTCGAGCATCCCCTCCAGGGAGACCTCCCGGCCGATGCCGGACTGCTTGTACCCGCCGTAGGCCTGTCCCACGACCTGGCCACCGCCCTGGTTGACCTGGACCCAACCGGCCTGCAGCGCATGGGCGGTGTTCAATGCCCGGTCCAGATCGTGGCTGAAGACGTAGGCAGCGAGCCCGAAGTGGGTGTCGTTGGCCATCCGGACGACCTCCTCGGTGCTCGAGAACGGGATCGCCATCAGCACCGGGCCGAAGATCTCCTCACGGGCCAGCCGGAAGTCGTTGCGTCCGCCGCCGAAGACCGTCGGAACATGGTAGTAGCCGCGGGTCAGTTCGCCCTCGGTGGGGGCGCTACCGCCGAGCAGGGTCTCCAGGCCCCCGAGGGTCCGCCCCTCGTCCAGGTACCCGGTGATGCCGTCGAACTGCTTGGCATTGATGACCGCTCCCATGTCGCTGGACTCCTCCAGGGGGTCCCCGACCTTCATGGCACCGAGCCGGGGCACCAGCTGCGCGAGCACATCGTCATAGACGTCCTGGTGGATGAACAGGCGGGACCCCGCAGTGCAGCTCTGGCCCTGCCGTGCAAAGCGCGAAGCCAGCAGCAGCTGGTCGACCAGATCGTCGTCAACGGCGTCCGGGTAGACGATCGACGGGTTCTTTCCGCCGAGCTCGAGGGACATATGCGCCAGGCGTTCACCTGCCTGGGCTGCGACGCCGCGGCCGACCTCGGTGGAACCGGTGAAGGAGACCTTGTCCACCCCCGGGTGTTCGGCCAGGGCCTGGCCGATGACCGAGCCGCGGCCGGTCAGCGCGTTCAGGACCCCGGCGGGCAAATGGCGGTTGCAGACCTCGGCCAGTTTCAGGATGGTCAAGGGTGCATCGTCGGCGGCCTTGAGGATGATGGTGTTACCGGCAGCGAGGGCGGCGGGCACCTTGAATCCTGCGATCATCAGCGGGGAGTTCCACGGCAGGATGGCGGCAACCACCCCCAGCGGTTCGCGCCGGGTGTACTGCAGCTGGTCCTCACCTGCCGGCAGCGTCGTTCCCTTGACTTCCCCTGCCACACCGGAGAAGTAGCGGAACAGTGCCACCAGGGTGGCGACCTCGGGACGGGCCTGGGTGCGGATCGCGTTGCCGGTATCCAGCGCGGTCAGCCGGGCGAACTCCTCGGCCTCGGCTTCGATGTCGTCGGCGATCAGGGCCAGCGGACGTGCCCTTTTCGTGAAGTGCTGGGCGGCCCAGGCAGGGAAGGCCCGGCGGGCTGCCTCGACCGCCCGGTCGACGTCCTGCGTGTCCGAAGCAGGCACCCGGGCGATGACCGAATCACGGAGGGCGGGGTTGGCGACCTCGCGCCACGTCCCTGATACCGACTCAACGCGTTCGCCGCCGACCCACTGCGGCCAGTCCAGGATGTCGGAGCCGGAGGAGCGCCCGGTGTCCACCGAGGTCCCGGCGGCCTCGTTCACGGCGCTGCGGGCAGCCGTCTGGCGTTCACCGTCGTGGGGATCGTTCGTGGTGCCGATGTTCTGGGTCATGCTGCGCCTCCGGTGGTCTTCGCGTTCGTTGGGGTGCCGGGCTGGTGGGAGCCGTCGACCAGTTGGACGATGGCCGAGCAGTCCAGCCCCTGCTTCCCATCCTGCACCAGGGTCTCGAACATTGCCGAGACCTGCTCCGCCAGGACCAGGGGCGTGCCGGTCTGCTTGGCGGCCGACAGGGCCAGGTTGATGTCCTTATGCGCCAGTTCGGTGGTGAAGGTCGGTGCGAAATCATGGTTGGACGCCGCGGTGGGCACGACACCGGGCAGGGGGTACCAGGTGCGCAGGGCCCAGCTGTCCCCGGATGAAACGCTCGCGATGTCCCAGAACACCTGGCGGTCCAGTCCCAGCCGTTCGGCCAGGACGGCTCCTTCTGAGGTGGACGCCAGGTTGATGAACAGCATGAGGTTGTTGCAGATCTTGGCTGCCTGGCCGGTGGTGGCCGCACCGGTGGGGATGATGTTTCCTGCCATCGGCTCAATGTAGGTGCCGGCGTCGCGGACGGCGTCCTCGGCCCCGCCGACCATGAAGGTCAGGGTCCCGGCTTCGGCGCCGGAGATCCCGCCCGAGACCGGAGCATCGACGAAGCGGTTGCCGTGCGCGGCGGCCGCGTCGTGGAGTGCCTGGGCGGATTCGATGTCGATGGTGGAGGAATCCACGAGCAGCACATCGGCGCCCACGGTTTCGAGGATTCCCCCGTCACCGAGGTAGACGGCCTTGGCGTGGTCACCCTTGGGAAGCATCGTGAAGACGACGTCGGCACCCTCGATGGCCTCGGCAATGCTCCCGGCCGCCGTGACTCCGTTGGCGGTGGCCGCGGCCAGCGCTTCGGGGCTGAGATCAAAGCCGCGCACCGCGTGTCCCGCCTTGACGAGATTCGCCGTCATGGGTCCGCCCATGTGTCCAAGTCCGATCCATCCAACAGTCGCCATCGCCTGCTCGCCCTTCGTTGTGGTGTCCGGCGGGAATCCGCCGCCGCATATGACCACCATCACATGCTGCTATGGTGCATTCAAGCACTAAATTGGCATAAGGCCTGTGCACCGATGCACACCCAGGATGGTTGGCGATGACCACTAACAGACTCCCAAGCCCGGACGACTTGTTGATCCTGCTCACCGTGGCACGGCTGGGTCGGTTCACGGCGGTCGCCGAGGCACTGGAGACCACCCACACCACCGTCTCCCGCAGGATCGCCGCCTTGGATCGACAGCTGGGCGGTCGCACCCTGGCCCGGACGACCAGCGGCTGGGAACTGACGGACCTGGGCCGGCATGCACTGCGCGCGGCCGAGGCAATCGAGTCGAGCCTGAGCACGCTGAAATCGGAAGTGAGCCAACGCGGGGAGAGTGTGGCGGGCGTCGTCCGCGTGCACGTCAGCGACGCCTTTGGGTCCCACATTGCCGGGCCAGCCGTCGTGAACCTGCAACGCGACCACCCGCGCCTGAAGGTCGAGCTGCTCAGCGCCACGCGCCGGGCCAGCCGCAACCGATCCGGTGTCGATCTGGAAGTCGTCGCCGGGAGGGTGGAGGATTCCCGGGCGGAGGTCATGGTGCTCTGTGAGTATGTGTTGCGCCTCTACGCGAGCCCGGACTATCTGCAGGTGGAGGGAACCCCCGCGTCGCTCTCCGAATTGGGTCGGCATCGCTTCGTCTCTTATGTGGATTCGGAGCTGCAGGTCGCCGAACTCGACTACCGCTCCACCGGCTTGCCCGTGCCTTCGGCCGCCTTCCAGGCCACCAGCATCTTTGCCCAGCTCCAGGCGGTCCGGGCCGGAGGCGGGATCGGCATGCTCCCGTCGTACGTGGTCCACGGGGACGACGGTTTCGCACCCGTCCTGGCCGACTCCTTCGAGCGACGTATTACCTACTCCGCGTTGGCCCGCCCGGAATCGCTGCGCTCCCCCGGAGTGCAGGCCGTCATCGGGGCCTTTCTGGCCGAGACCCGCCGCCAGCGCGTTGCCCTGCTGTCCTGAACGACCATCGGGCACGCAGGGGTCTGGGAAACGTAAACGGTCCCGCCCCGAGAAAATTCGGGACGGGACCGCAAACCGCTTCGCTTCGTGGCGCTACAGCGTCCCCGCTTCCTTCTTGGCAGCGCTGGCCTGCAGGGCAGCGGTCCCGTCGGCATCGGCCTGGTCGACGTCCTGGAGCGAAATGCCCCGCGTTTCCTTCAGGACCAGCACCGAGACGGCGGTGATCGCGCAGGCGATGAGCAGGTAGATCGCCACCGGAACGGACGAGGAGTACTTCTCCACCAGCGAGGTAGCGATGATCGGTGCCAGCGAGCCGGCGACGATCGAGGTGACCTGGTACCCCAGGGAGACTCCGGAATACCTCATCCGCGTGGGGAACATCTCCGCCATGATCGCCGGCTGACCGGCATACATTAGCGCGTGGAAGCACAGCCCGATGGTCACGGAGGCCAGGATGATCCAGTCATTGCCGGTGTCCATCATCGGGAATGCGAAGAAGCCCCACGAAGCCCCGGTGATGGCGCCGAGCAGATAGGTGGGCTTGCGGCCAATCGCATCCGACAGGCGGCCCACTTGGGGCACCACGAAGAAGTGGATGACGTGAGCCAGCAGCAGCATGGACAGGATGTGCGATGTCTCGATCCCGACAATGATCTTCAGGTACGTGATGGAAAACGTGACCACCAGGTAGTAGAGGATGTTCTCCGCGAAGCGCAGTCCCATGGCCGTGAAGACGCCACGGGGGTAGCGCTTGAATACCTCGACGATGCCGTAGCCGACGTCCTTGTTCTGCTCGATCTTCTTCTGTTCCTCCAGGAAGATCGGGGCGTCGGAGATCTTGGTGCGGATGTAGTAGCCGATCAGCACGATGACAGCGGAGAGCCAGAAGCCCACACGCCAGCCCCAGCCGAGGAAGGCTTCTTCGCTCAAGGCAAATGAGAGGAAGAGCAGGACGCCGGTGGCCAGCAGGTTGCCCATGGGCACTGCGGCCTGGGGCCAGCTGGACCAGAAGCCGCGCCGGTCATCGGGGCTGTGTTCGGCGACGAGCAGGACTGCTCCTCCCCATTCCCCGCCTACAGCAAAGCCCTGGATGAAGCGCAGGAGCACCAGGAGCACCGGTGCCCCATAGCCAATGGCGTCGAAGCCAGGCAGACAGCCCATGAGGAAGGTCGAAACCCCGACCAGGATGATGGAGAACTGCAGCAGCTTCTTGCGGCCGAATTTGTCCCCGAAGTGACCGAAGACGATGCCGCCGATCGGGCGGGCGATGAAGCCGACCGCGTAGGTCAGAAAGGCCTTCATGATGCCGTCAAGATCGCTGTTCGAGTTGGGGAAGAACAAGTGACCGAAGACCAGGGTAGACGCGGCCGCGTAAAGGAAGAATTCGTACCATTCAACGACGGTGCCCGCCATCGAGGCGACCACCACCTTCTTCAAGCCGGCACCAAGCCCCGGTTGACTAGTCGGCGATTGTGCCGCCATGTTGATGCTCCTCAAATTGACACGATGTGTGAGTGGTGACCCGCTCGCCTCGCGATGTGACGCGCGACACAGCCGGATTGCTTCACGCAGTATTACAGCGAAAAGGCGCCCAATCAACGCACATTCCCGTTCACCGTGTCTGCATCCATGCACCCTGGGATGGCCCATTCAATCTTGAGTGCCAGCCGTCGGAGCAGGGCCAGGGGTTCCGCGGTCCTCACCTCGTCCGCAGCGCCGGTAGCGCGATGCCAGACAGCGCGGTGTCCGCGCGCATCCCTACGGCACCGCCTGTGGAAAACCTCGGCAGCAACGCGGCAATTTTGGCCAGCGTCGCGCTGGAATGGCAACCGCGGCATGGAGCAGTCGGGTCGGGGATGTCCCCCTATGCGCCGAGGCCCCGAAGCGGAACCATGTACAGGGGATGCCGCGTCGACACCGCTTCCGCGCGGCTTGCCCGCCACCCAGCAGTTCTGCGACACCGCCTCCGCGCTGCCTCACATAGCCAAGCAGCATTCAGGTGCCACGTAGCGCAATGATCGACCACGCATGCCCGACCGATCCTCGCCTCGCCTACAGGGGAAGTTCCCCCGCTCCCTTGAGGCTTTTCATGACAATGGTCGATGTCAGTTTCTCGACTCCCGCCAACCCGATGAGTACTTCGTCGTAGAACTTCTGGTAGCTGGGCAGATCCGTCGACAGAACCTTCAACAAGAAGTCCGGTTCGCCAAAGAGCCGCGAGGCTTCCGTGATCTCGGGTATCTCGGTCACTTCGTCCTCGAACGCCCTCATGTTCTGGCGATCCTTCAAGGTCACGAACACGAGCGCCTGGAATCCCAGCCCGATCCGTGGCGGATCGACCAGCGCACGATATCCCGTGATGACCCCATCAGCCTCCAGGTCTTTGAGCCGCCGATGGCAGGGCGCAACCGTCAATCCCACCGCGGCCGCCAGGGCGGTGACAGTCATCCGTCCATCTTTTTGGAGCAAGTGCAAGATTTTTCTGTCTAATTCATCAACCACGCAATAATCATATCGTCGACAACCTATTTGGCGGTTAAAAGGGTAAGCACTTTTGGGTCGAATTTTCCTAAGCTTTTCCTGGCAACAACAACACCGCCCAGGAGGCAACCATGGACCCACAACTTATTCTCGGCTTCGCGGTTGTCTCCGTCTCGCTGGCACTGACTCCCGGGGCCGATTGGGCCTATGCCATCTCCTCAGGCCTGGGCGGACGCAAGATAGCCCCGGCCGTCGGCGGGCTCCTGGGCGGCTACCTGATCCACACAATCCTCATCGTCGCTGGCTTGGCAGCGCTGGTCATCGCCATGCCACAGCTGCTGGCCGGGCTGACCATTGCAGGCGCGGCCTACCTCCTGTGGCTGGGGATCTCGACAACCCGGTCCTGGCGGTCTGCAGGCTACACGACGTCGGACGACGCCGATCATCCACAACCAGATAACGCTGGAAGTTTCCTGCGTGGCTTGGGAACCAGCGGGACCAACCCCAAGGCATTGCTGCTGTATCTGGCGCTGATCCCCCAGTTCATCGACCTGAACTCCGGCTTCCCCGCTCCCGTTCAGACCGGGATCCTGGGGATCTCGCACCTCCTCGTCTCCGCGGTGGTCTACACAGGAGTCGCCTTCGGAGCTCGACGCCTGCTCGCCAGCAGGCCTTCGGCCGCCCGCATCGTGACCCTGTGCAGCGGGATCATCATGCTCTTGCTGGGCGCCATGCTGCTGGCCGAGCAGATCGCTTCCTTCAACGCCGGCTAGCCCCTCCCGGCGAGCTCCACCCCATCTCGATCCTTCTCCGACGCCAGGCTCCCGTCGCCTGCCGCTCCTGCACCACGGGTGTGCGCAGCAAAATCCTTTACTGGAACAGAAGCCCAACACTTCATGGCAATGGACTCTTGCTCGGTACGCAGCGGGCCGCCCGCATACAACGGGGCAGGACCGTACCCCTGCGCTCCGCGCTCCTGCTCTTCCTCGGCGTATTCCTTCTCCTGGCCCAGCAAAATCGAGGAGGCCGCGTTGGTTATTTCTCCTGCAAAGGCCCGTTTCATCGCCTCACGGTCGAATTGCTTTTCCCACGTTACGACGACGAAGGTCGCCACACGGTTCCCCAGCAAATTCACGGCAACGCGCATGGAATCCATGAGCCGATCCGCGCCGAGCAGCAGGGCCACCCCCGTGACAGGAAGGATGCCCCGTGCCGCTGCAGTGGCCGAAAGGGCAAGGAAGGAGGACCCGGGCACGCCGGCCATAAATACGCCGGCTATCGCATCAGTGAGCGCTGTGCCCTTGCCGAGCAAGATGGCTTCGTTGAGGGAAACCCGGTAGACGAACCGTGCTCCGATGAGCCCGAAGGAGAAATGCAGGGCGGCCTTGCCCGCGGATCTGCCGCGAACCTGTTGGCAGATCGGGGGAACACAGGAAAGCTTTCCGATCACCTTGCAGGGTGGCGTATCCCCACGGCGAGCTCCACACAGGCACTCCAGGCCCACCGGAGGAGCCAGACGAACGAGGACACAGACTGCAGCGCGAGTCCGGCGTCAGCGCGCCGACACCGCCGTCACGGCTTCTTGGGTTTGCCCTTGTCGGAATCCTTCGCCTTCTTGGACTCGTCTGCTTTCTTCGATGCCTCGGCCTTCTTGGACTCTTCGGCCTTCTTGGACTCCTCAGCCTTTTTCGATGCCTCGGCCTTCTTGGACTCTTCCGCCTTCTTGGACTCCTCAGCCTTTTTCGATGCCTCGGCCTTCTTGGACTCTTCCGCCTTCTTGGATTCGGCGGCTTTATCCTTGGCAGCGTCCGCCTTGTCCTTGGCAGCATTCGCCTTGTCCCGGGCAGCCTTGGCCTTCGCCTCTGCTTCGGCACGGGCCTGCGCGGCTGCCTGCTCGGCTGCCTGTCGTTCTGCTGCGGCTTTCGCGAGTTCTTCCTGGCGCTTCTCTTCGGCTTTCTTTTCGGCAACCAGTTTTTTCTGTTCGCCCTTCACGACCTTCATGCGCTTCTGCGCCTCGCCAATCGTGCGGTTGATCTGCTTTTCCCAGGTGGCCCGCTCGGAGGCGTAGACGACTGCCTGCGCGGACCCTTCCTTCACCTGCAAATCTGTCAGCGTCTTCTTGGCGGCGTTTCCGTCGTCGACAATCGACGTCAGGTCATCCACCATGCTGGCTGCGGACTCGACGGTCGTCGGCGGAGCCTTGGACACATCCTTCATGCGCTTGATGGCAGGCTCCACAGTTGCCGCCACGGTGCAGTCCCGCGAACCATCGAAGAGTCCCTTGGCGTCCTCCTTCGCCTTGTTCTGGGCGGTCAGGACGCGGTCATAGTAAGGGTTGTTCGGGCTGTCTTTTTCCGCCACGGCAAATCCTTCCTTGGCAATCTCCTCATTGGCGAAGATGCCTGCGGAAAAGACAGCAGCCTTGTTGTTCTTGCGCTTGGGAGGCATCTGATCGTCGTACTCGAGCCGCACCTTGGCACCCTCGGTCAGCACGGAGGCCAAAGCCTTGGTGGCTTCCGGGGCGAGGCACTCCGGATTGTCTCCATCCACTGGTGCCAACGTGTTAAGCAGGTCGACCGACTTTTCCTTGCCGTCGATCTCCGCAATGAACGTGTCACCGTCGACAACGCGCACCACCGTGCCGGCCACTTCGGGGACGTAGTTGTCCTTGAAATTCATCCGGCAGCCAGTCAGGGAGGTCGTGACGACGACAGCCCCCAGCAGCATTGCGGCGGCTTTCTTCAGCGTCCGGTTGTTCAAGGGCGATGGGTCGACCATGCGCTAGCCTCCAGTGGATTTCAAGGGTGGGCCCGCGGAACATATGGCTACCCAACGTAGCCCCGTCCCAGGGTTCCGACAAGCCGCTGACTTCATGTTCGACGGGATTCCACGTAGTCCCGTATACCTCGTCCGCCGAAACGCCGTGGGCGTCGCGGACAACGGAATTCCGGGAGTGGATCCGCCTCCAGGGCTCGTGGGCGTTGGAACGAAACGCCGCCTGGATGTTTGGCTGCACCGATTTTAGCGTGAATTTTTGTGCGACTACACATTGGCGGTGCGGCTCACCCCGGAATAGGTTATACGGCGCACCGCTTGAAGAAGGCAAAAAGTCATCCACGTCACGCAGGTGCCGACATCGACCGCTACGGGAAGGCCCTTCGTGGGAACACCACCACAGCTGCAGAAAACGCTGAAACCGCGTCACCTGTCCATGATCGCCATCGCCGGAGTGATCGGAGCCGGACTCTTCGTCGGCTCCGGCGCGGCCATCCAGCAGTCTGGCCCCGGCATCCTGGTGGCCTACGCTGCGGCTGGCATCGTCGTCATCCTGGTCATGCGCATGCTGGGTGAGATGGCAGCAGCCAACCCGGAGACCGGCTCTTTCTCCTCCTATGCGGACAAGGCACTGGGCCGATGGGCCGGCTTCAGCATCGGGTGGCTCTACGCCTGGTTCTGGATCATCGTCTTGGGCATCGAGGCCACGGCGGGTGCCGCCATCATGCATCGCTGGGTGCCGGGCATCGAACAGTGGGTCTGGGCTTTGGCCCTGATGATCCTGTTGACGCTGACCAATGTGTGGAGCGTGAAGTCCTACGGGGAGTTCGAGTTCTGGTTCGCCTCCATCAAGATCACCGCGATCGTCTTGTTCCTCATCGCCGGCATCGCGGCCATCTGCGGCCTCATCCCCGGGGTGGAGCCCCCGGGCATGTCCAACCTGACCGGACACGGCGGCTTCTTCCCCAACGGTGGGGTAGCTGTCCTGGCCGGCATCCTCGTCGTCGTCTTCTCGTTCTTCGGTGCCGAGATCGCGACCATCGCCGCCGGCGAATCGGAAAACCCGGTGGATGCGGTCAAGAAGGCCGTCAACTCCGTCGTCTGGCGCATCCTGATCTTCTACATCGGGTCCGTGGCCATCGTCGTGACCCTGCTGCCGTGGGATTCGGCCTCCGTGGCGAAAAGCCCCTACGTGGCGGTCATCGAAAGCTTCGGCGTCCCGGCTGCCGGCACGATCATGGACATCGTCGTGCTCACTTCGGTCCTTTCCTGCCTGAACTCGGGTCTGTACACGGCCAGCCGCATGCTTTTCTCGCTGGCAACCCGCGGCGACGCACCGAAGACCTGGCAGAAGACCTCACGTCGTGGGGTTCCGATCACCGCAGTCCTGGCCTCCACTGTCGTCGGATTCATCACCGTGGGACTGAACTTCCTGTGGCCCGACACGGTGTTCCTCTTCCTGGTCAACACCTCCGGTGCCATCGCCTTGTTCGTCTGGCTGGTCATCGCCAGCTCGCAGCTGATCCTGCGTCGACGCATGGGTGCCGAGGCACGCGACCTTCCCATTCGCATGTGGCTGTTCCCCTACCTGACCTGGCTGTCCATCGGCGCGATCGTTGCACTCCTGATCGGCATGCTGATCCTCGAAGACACCCGCGAATCCCTGTTCCTCTCCCTCGGCCTGGCCGTCGTGGTCGTGGGAATTGGCGTGTTCCGCTACCGGCGGGGCGGCGCATCCGGGGAACTGTCGCGTGACGATTCATCTCCCGAGGATGCCGAGGTCAGCGAGACGCCAACGGGCCGGTAAAGCGCAGGGCCGAGCGCAGTGTCGCCGCGGCCTCGCCGCAGTTGATGCGTGCCAAGGTCATGCCGGCCGTGAGCACCGCAAACAACATGCGTGACCGTTCGGCAACCAGCTCGTCCTGACCAGCAGCGGCGTCGTCCTCAGGGGCGGCGCCGCTGCCGTGTTCCCGGAGCAGATCGCGGCGCAGGGCGGCGGCAAAGGCGGCGGTGATTTCCACCCGGTAGGCCTCGACGGCGGCGCGCACCTCGGCGTCCTGCCCACTGCGGCCCGTGGACGCGGTCAGCAGCAGACAGCCTCGCTGCTGGTCTCCCTCCCCGGTCAGGACGGCGTCGGCGATCGACTCGAAATAGCAGCGCAGCCCGGTGGCCCCGTCGGGCGCCGCCGCCAGGACCGCCAGCCGGGGCCGGACGACCTCGTCCAGGTAACTGAGTACTGCGGCGTCAAAGAGCCCCCGCTTGGAGCCAAAGGCGTTGTAGAGGCTCGAACGGCCCAACCCGGTGGCCCGCTCCAGATCCGGCATCGCGGCAGCGTCGTACCCCAGGGTCCAGAAGACGTCCCGCGCCGCCTGGACGACTTCGTCCGTATCGAATGCCCTGGTCCGTGCCATCTGCCGTGCCGCCTGTTCCCTGCCTCATCCACCCCGGTTGCGCCGGAGGTGAAATTCGCCTCAAAAGTTCATTGTGTACTGGTCGTTCTAATATTGTAGTGTCATCGCAGACCGCGACACCACCCCGGACGAGGGAGAACACCATGACCTCCAGCACGCACATCCAGCTCGCCAGCCGCCCCACCGGGTGGCCCGACCACCAGAACTTCCGCACCGCCGTCGTCGAACTCCCGGCCCTGGCCGAGGGCGAGGTGCGCGTCGCCAACGAGTTCATGTCAGTGGACCCCTACATGCGTGGACGCATGAACGACGTGAAGTCCTACGTCCCGCCCTTCCAGATCGGCGAGGTCATGAACGGCGGGGCAGTGGGCCGCGTCGTCGAAAGCCGCGACGACTCCCTGCCCGTGGGCACCGCCGTCCTGCACACCCAGGGCTGGCGTGACATCGCCCAGGGCCCGGCCGCCGACTTCCGCGCCATCACCGAGCTTCCCGGCCTCCCCCTCTCCGTCTACCTGGGTACCCTGGGCATGACGGGGCTGACCGCCTGGGTCGGCCTGCTGGAAATCGCCTCGATGAAGGAAGGCGACACCGTCTTCGTCTCCGGCGCAGCGGGGGCCGTGGGAACCATGGTCGGGCAGATCGCCCGGCTCAAGGGCGCCGCCCGTGTCATCGGTTCGGCCGGCAGCGCCGAGAAGATCGAGCTGCTGACTTCCAAGTACGGGTTCGACGCCGCGTTCAACTACAAGGATGGAGACATCGCCGGCCAGCTGGCCACCGCCGCACCGGACGGCATCGACGTCTACTTCGACAACGTCGGCGGCGAGCACCTCGAGGCGGCCATCGGCGCCATGAACGACGCCGGCCGGGCGGCACTGTGCGGGGCGATTTCCCAGTACAACTCCACCGAGCAGGCCTCGGGTCCGCGGAACATGACCAATCTGGTCACCCGCGGGCTGCGTTTGGAAGGCTTCACGGTGGGCAACTACTGGCAGCACTTCGGCGCCTTCGCCGAGCAGACCGGAGCCTGGGTCGCCAACGGCGATGTCGTGTTCGACGAGACCGTCGTCGATGGGCTGGACCACGCAGTGGACGCGTTCCTGGACCTGCTGCGCGGGGCGAACACGGGCAAGATGATCGTCAAGCTCTAGGGCCCCTGCCGGGTGGGTCAGCGGGTGCAGCCGAGACTCTTCTGCACACCGCTGCCCACCAGCACGGCACAGCTGAACCAGATGGCCCCTGCCGGGCCCAGCGGCGCGGCGATCACGCCGGCGGCCAGCGGCATGACCACCTGTCCCACCCGGTTGCCCAGCAGCCGCACGGCCAGCGCCGATCCGCGCCAGTGATGCGGGACCGCCTCGGAAATCAGTGACATGGTCAGCGGCTGCCCCAATCCCAGGAAGACCCCGCCGGCGAACAGCAGCACCAAAGTCGCCCAGGACGTGTCGATGACCAGCGGGGGCACGGCCAGGCAGATCCCCGCCCCGTAGAGGCTGCCCATCAGCAGGCTCCGCCGCGGGATGCGCCGGCTGAGGTACGGCAGGAAACCTCGCGAGAGGATCGTTCCGGCGCCACGGGCCGCCAACAGGATCCCGATCCATGCCGGGGAAACACCGTGGGCCTCGCCGACCAGCGGCAGGAACGCGGTGAGGATGTCCAGCATCGCCAACAGCGCCAGCGAAGCGAGCATGTTCGAGGGGATCCCGGGTCGACGCAGGATGGCGGGCATTGTCGGCTTTCCGGCGTCGGCCTCCTGCCCGGATGCACCGGCGGGCAGGGCAACGGAACGACGGCGGCGCTGCCCCGCAGCACTCCCCCGTGTTCCGGCCCGGCTGGCAATGATGCCCGGCAACATCACGGGCAGCACCATCAGCGCCAGACCGGCTCCCAGCCACATCGAGAACGTGATGCCGTCGGCACGGGAGCCGGCACCGGCCCCCGCCGACCCACCCAGGAGGAATCCTGCCAGCAGTGGGCCGGCGATTTGTCCGCCGGCATAAGCTGCGGTGAACCAGCCGAACCCGGTGTCCAGCTCGTCGTTGGAGGAGAACCGGGCAATCGCCGATTGACCGGCAATGGTGAAGACCAGGTGGCCCATTCCCAGCACGGCGCTGGCGGCGGCGACCCAGATGATGCTTCCGGCGAGCGCCAGCCCCACGGCGCCGAGCCCCAGGATGAGCGCCCCGACGGCGACCATGGCCCGCAGCCCGGGGATCCGGTCGGTCAGCCGCCCCAACCACATGGCGGTGGCGACGGGCAGGATTGCGTAGGCGGCGGTCACCAGCCCGATGACCGTGGCATCGGAGCCGAGGTCGATCAGCTGGTACGTGGTCACCGGGCGGACCAGGTTCAGTGCCGTCTGAGAGAAGAAGGCTGCGGCGACCAACGTCCAGAGCCAGGCCCGGCTACGTCTTCCGGCGGGCGCTGCTGACATGGGACCTCCGGTTCGGGAACTGCTGGCAAAACGTCACCAGATTACAACCGATGGCCGCCCGGGACCGCACCGGTGCTGCGCCGACGGTGTCGCCCATACTCGTACCAGGTCAGCCAGACGATGAAGATGTCGAATACCGTCAGCAGCGCCATCCCCCACGTCGGCCCCACCACCAGCTGATAGCACTGGTAGGCGATGAACACCAGCAGGAACCCGATCATCCAGGGGTAGGCCCAGAGCCGGTCGCGCAGCACCGCCCAGACCAGTACCACCTTCACCAACCCGTGCAACAGCAGATAGACGGCACCGAAGAGTGTCGTGGAGACGGTCAGGCCCTCGGTCCAGTGCACCAGCGCCGTGGATACCAGGTCGTTCGGGTCCTCCGAGAGTTCGTGCTGGGTCAACACCCGGACCAGCGAGCCCAATTTCGCGGGCGAGGCCACGAGCAGCAGGATGCCACCGATCAACTCCAGCACCCCGTCCAGGCCCTTGAGCACCAGACTGATCCGAAACGTCGACTCCAGCAGACGGTTGACGCGTTGTGTGGGGGCCATGCCCTATTTCACCACGTCGCGGCCGACCCCACGCGGCATTCACCGGGAGTGATGGCCCCCGCCGTCAGGCGGAGACCACCGGCAGGTCGGACCATTCCGTGGTGTAGCGCGGGGAGGCGAATTCGCGCTTCATCGTCCATCCCGCGGGTTCGGCCAACCCGGCATGGCCCAACCCGATGGCCGCCTCCCCGAACCGGGCGCGCACCGTGCCCAGCAGCGAACCCATGTCCCGCTCCTCCCCCTCACCGGCAAACGCGTCGAAGGTGGCCTGGCCCGTCGCCGGTTCCAGCCCGGAGAACATCACCCCGGCGCGCACATACCGGGTCCCGGGCACCATGCGTTCGCGCATGGCCGCCACGGCCGCCCGGGTCAGCACGATCGGGTCCTGGGTCGGAGCCGGCAACCGCACCGACACTGCGGGGTTGGTGGCGGCCGGGCCGGCATCCGGGGCTGCCGCGGCGAACCTGCTGACCCCCGCGGTGACGGTGAGCATCGAGGCACGCAGCCCCTCGGCGGCCATCCGGGCGGCCCCGCGCTGCGCGTACAGCGCCATGACCTGGTCCATGTCGGTGCCGGTCGTCACCGGTGTGGAGAAGCTGCGCGAGAACATGATCTGCGCCTTGTCCGCACGCTCCTCCACCTCGGGGATGCAGGGCGTGCCGTTGAGTTCGAGCACGGTGCGCTGGAGCACCACGGAGAACTTCTTGCGGATCATCAGCGGATCGGCGGCCCGCAGGTCGGCGATCGTGTCGATGCCCAGCGCGTTCAGCCGGGTCCCCGTTCGCCCGCCCACACCCCACAAACCGGTCACCGGGACCCGCGACTGGATGCGGTGGATCTCCTCCTCGGGGACGCTGCCCAACGAGCAGACACCGCGCAGGGACGGATTGCGCTTGGCCACGTGGTTGGCGAACTTCGCCAGCGTCTTCGTCGGCGCCACCCCCACGCAGACCGGGACCCCCACATGACGCCAGACGGCCGCGCGGATCCGTTCGGCGGACACGCGCAGCGCCTCCTCGTCACCGGGAAGACCGATGAACGACTCGTCGATGGAGTAGACCTCCTGCCAGGCCCCAAACCGGCCGATCACCTCCATCACCCGCGCCGACATGTCACCGTAGAGCTCGTAGTTGCTCGAACGCGCCACCAGCCCCATCGCCGCCGCGCTCCCCTGCACCTGGAACCACGGGGTACCGGTCTTGATCCCGGCCCGTTTGGCTTCCTCCGAGCGGGCGACCACGCAGCCGTCGTTGTTCGAGAGCACGACGACGGGGCGCCCTTCCAGGCTCGGGTCGAAGGCGCGCTCGCAGGAGACATAGAAGTTGTTCACGTCCACCAGCGCCAGGCGCTGGTGCGCGGTCCGGCTCTCAGACATGGTGCAGGCAGCGCGTCACGACGCCCCAGACCGTCAGGTCCTCCAACTGGGCGACACGCGTCGGCGCGGAGCGCGGATCGTCGGTGTGCAGGGTGACCCCCGACGCGTCCACGGCCAGACGGCGGATGACCAGTTCGCCGTCGAGCACCGCGATGACCACCCGTCCATCACGGGCTTCCACCGAGCGGTCGACGATGACCTCGTCGCCGTCACAGATTCCGGACGCGGACATGGAATTCCCCGCCACGCGCATGATGAACGTCGAGGTGCGGTCGCGGATGAGATGGCGGTTCAGGTCGATCCCGCCGTGGAAATAGTCCCGGGCCGGTGACGGGAATCCGCTGGCCTGCCGCTCCACCGTCGATCCGCCGGAGGCGTCGCCGTCGGGGCCCGTCCCGGGCGGGGGCACGTGGACCGGATCCTGGCCGAACACGATACCCCCTGGAGTAGAACATACTTTCGACACCAACTCTAGCATCGCGACGCCCCGGGCCTGCTCCTATTCCCGCTCGCTGCGGGCGCGATCGTGGAGCCAGGAGATATGCTCTCCCATCAGCCGGGCTGCGGTGTCCCGCTCACCGGAGCTGACCGCAGCGAAGATGGAATGGTGCTGGCCGCGGAGTTCATCGAGCACCGTGGGGGCGTCGCCAAGCGTTGCCAGGGCGTCGCCGATATATCCGCTGATCGCCCCGCCCAGCGCCTCCATCATCGTCTCGATCACCACGTTGCCACCCAGCCTGCTCAGCGCCACATGGAACCGGGCGTCGAGTTCATGGAAGGCCCCGGGCTCGATGTCCGGGGCATCCATGGCCTCCAGCAGACCGTGCGCTTCCTGCAGGGCCTCCGGGCCCAGGCGTTCCGGGCTGGTGCGGGCCGCCCAGCCCTCCAGCAGGATCCTGGTCTCCACGATGTCGGCCACCGGCAGCTTCTTGGCGGCCACATGTAGGCGCAGGGCCGACCCCAAGCCCTTCGAGGGGGTCGCGATGACCAGGGGACCGGAGCGCGGACCCGAGTTCCTCGGGACCTGGAGGATGCCCATGGCGTCGAGGATGCGGATCGCCTCGCGGACCGAAGCCCGGGAGATCCCATACTTCCCGGCCAACACGCGCTCGCCGGGCAGCTGGTCCCCGACGGCGAGCTCGCCAGAGGCCAAGGTCGCCTCGACGTCCGTGAGCAGCGCGTCATAGGACCTGCGCGGTGCGGAGCCGCCCCCGCTTCCCGCCGCAGGGCGCGTGGTCATCAGATGGCCTTGCCCGGGTTGAGGATCCCGTGGGGGTTGAACACGTCACGGATGGCGTGCTGGAGCTCCAGCGAGGTCTCCCCCAGTTCCTCGGTGAGCCAGTCGCGCTTGAGCAGGCCGACCCCGTGTTCGCCGGTCAGGGTGCCGCCGAGGCGCCGGGCCAGATGGAACATGTCCCCCAACGCGACCTTGGCCGGGCCCTCCGTGATCGATTCATCGGGGCCGACGGCGATGATGGGGTGCAGGTTCCCGTCGGCGGCATGGGCCACGGTGAAGATCCGCACCCCGGTCTTCCGGGCGATCTCCTCCAGCCCCGCGAAGGCTTCGGCCAGGCGGTTCCGGGGCACGCCGACGTCGCAGATCTGGACCCTGCCCAGCCGTTCGACCGCCGGGATGGCCGCCCGGCGGGCCGCCATCAAAGCCTCGGCCTGCTCGGCATCACCGGCCTGCTCGATCGACGAGGCGAACGGCCGGATGGCCTCGATGAGGACCTCCTGCTCCAGATGCGCACCGTAGCCGTCAGTTTGAGCGAGCAGGAAGGCCGAGCCGCGGGCCGCGTGGTCGGTTCCCTGGGCCGCATCGACCGCCGCAAGCGTCTGGCCGTCCATGAGTTCGAGCACCGAGGGCTGCACCCGGGCGGCGATGATGGCGGAAGCAGCCTGCGCGGCAGCCGAGACGTCCGGGAAGTAGGCGACCAGCGTCGCGGTGTGGACGGGCTTGGGTCGCAACCGCAATTTCGCTTCCACCACGATTCCCAACGTTCCCTCGGAGCCGATCATCAGGGCGTTCAGGTCGTAGCCGGTGACGCCCTTGATGGTTCCGCGGCCGGTGTCCAGCAGGCGTCCGTCCGGCAGCACGACGCGCAGCGCGAGGATGGATTCGCGGGTCACCCCGTACTTGGCGCACCACATCCCTCCGGCGTTGGTGGCAACGTTCCCGCCGATGGAGCAGATCGCGGTACTGGCCGGATCGGGGGCGTAGAAGAGCCCGTGGGCTGCCACGGCCTGGTTGACCTCCGCGTTCAGCACCCCCGGTTCGACGACGGCGATCTGCTCCACCGGGTCGATGTGCAGGATGCGGTTCATCCCGGAGACGTCCAGCACCACTTGTCCGGCGTGGGCCGCCGCTCCCCCGGCCAGGCCGCTCCCGGCACCGCGCGGCACGACGGGGACCCCGAGTTCCGTGGCCCGCTTCATGGTCTGGACGACGTCGTCGATGCTCTCGGCGAAGACGACGCCGTCGGGGATCGAGGGCGAGACGTAGCCGGATCGGTCGGTGCTGGCGTGGGCCCGGTCCTCCGGATCCGTCGAAGCGCAGGCCAGCGAGTCCAGCAGCGCCGCGGTGGCCGGCGTCGTGGCAGCGGAAGCGGTCGGCGAGGTGTTCACGGTGGTCCCCTGTAGTCCGGACCGCGGGGCCGTTGCCGGCGTCGGGGCCGGCCGCCGCCTCCGGATCCCCAGTGATCGGATTCAAGCAGTGGGCCCACCCTACGAAGCGGTCTGACCGCTGTCAATGGTCCGGGGGCATCCGGGAGGAACCGCCGTCGTGCATGAAAAAAACCGGCCCCGATCGGTGTGATCGGGACCGGTTTCCGGTGCTGCGGTGTGGCTAGGCGTCGACGGTGATGACCGTGACGACCGGCTTGCGGCGCATGGCGCGGTCGGACCAGCGCACCAGGGCCTGGGAGATCGCGCGCTCGGCGTCGGGGCCGGTCTTGACGCCCTTGAGGCCGGTCAGCGTCTTCTCCACGATGCCCACGGCCTTGCCGAGGTCCTTGTCGGAGAAGGAGAAGCCGACCGGGAAGAACTCGGGGTCCTCTTCCAGTGCACCGGTCTCCGGGTCGACGATGGCCAGCACGGTCAGTGCGCCGTCCTCGGCCAGGCGGATGCGGTCCTGCAGGGATTCCTCCGTGGCTGCGCCGGCGACCATGTTCTCGACGTAGACGTAGTCGGCGGCGATGTTGCCGGAGACGCGGGCGACGCCGTCCTTGAGGTCGACGGTCACGCCGTCCTCGAGGACCAGGGCGTTCTTCGGGTCCACGCCGGTGCGGATGGCCAGTTCGGCGTTGGCCTTCAGGTGACGGTGCTCGCCGTGGACGGGCATGACGTTCTTCGGGCGGACCAGGTTGTAGCAGTAGACCAGCTCGCCGGCCGACGCGTGGCCGGAGACGTGGACCTTGGCGTTGCCCTTGTGCACCACGTTGGCGCCGAGCTTGGTCAGGTCGTTGATCAGCCGGTAGATCGAGGTCTCGTTGCCCGGGACCAGCGAGGAGGCCAGCAGGACGGTGTCGCCCTCGACCAGGTCGATGACGTGGTCCTGGTTGGCCATGCGGGCCAGGGCGGCCATGGGCTCACCCTGGGAACCGGTGCAGATGACGACGACCTTGTCCGGTGCCATCTTCTCCACCTCCTTGAAGTCCACCAGCACGCCGCGGGGGATCTTCAGGTAGCCGAGCTCCTTGGCGGTGCCCATGTTGCGGACCATCGAGCGGCCGACGAAGGCCACCTTGCGGTTGTACTTGTGGGCCGAGTCGATGACCTGCTGGATGCGGTGCACGTGCGAGGCGAAGGAGGAGACGATCACACGGCGCGGGGAGGTGCGCATGACGTTGTCGATCGCCGGGAGCAGTTCGGCCTCGGCGGCCATGAAGCCGGGGACCTCGGCGTTGGTGGAGTCGGGCATGAACAGGTCAACGCCCTCCTCGCCCAAACGGGCGAAGCCTGCGAGGTCGGTGATGCGGTGGTCCAGCGGGAACTGGTCCATCTTGAAGTCACCGGTCTCCAGCACCAGGCCCGCGGGGGTGCGGATCGCCACGGCCAGGCCGTCGGGGATGGAGTGGTTCACCGCGAGGAACTCGAGGTCGAAGGGACCGAACTTCTTGCGCTCGCCCTCCTTGACCTGGACGACCTTGGGCTTGATGCGGTGTTCCTGCAGCTTGGTCTTCACGAAGGCCAGGGTCAGGCGTGCCGAGATCAGGGGGATGTCCGCGCGTTCGCGCAGCAGGTACGGGATGCCACCGATGTGGTCCTCGTGGCCGTGCGTGAGCACGACGCCGACGACGTCATCGAGGCGGTCGCGGATCGCCGAGAAGTCGGGAAGGATCACGTCGACGCCGGGGTGCTGCTCCTCGGGGAACAGGACGCCGCAGTCAACGATCAGCAGCTTGCCGCCGTATTCGAAGACCGTCATGTTGCGGCCGATCTCGCCCAGGCCACCCAGCGGGGTGATCCGCATGGCTCCCTTCGCGAGGGCGGGCGGGGTCTGGTGCTGCTTTTTTCTCAAGAGGATCCGTTCTCTGTGCGGTGTTGTTTTTCGGAGTCCGGCTGGCAGTGTCTTTTCGGTCGACACCGGAGCAAACCGGGAAAATCTGGGGGCAGTCGCGACCCGTGGGCGGCGGAAGCATATCTACCTTGACTTTACCACCGCTTGACCAGCGTGCGCCCGTCGGGGTTGGCGGGCCTCCTCAGGCGATGTGGACCCCAGTGCGCAACACTGCGGTACTGACATCTTCGGCGTGCGCGAGGATGGGCCACTGGTCGAGCTGTCGTGGCAGATCGGATGGGTCCAGGAACATCGCCCAACAATGGTCGTCATCGGTGGCCATCCCGAATTTCGAGGCGTAACGGATGCCGGCCGGTCGCGACCCGGTGTCCAGTTCGGACTGCCGGAGCCATTCGGCGGCGAATGTCGTGAGCATCCGATCTTCTCCCATCAAATCCGCCCACCAAAGGTGGGGGCGTTGCAGGAGACCGGCGCCCTTCAACGCCGCAATCGTCAGGGGGTGGCGGATGTCCACCCATTCCCCTTGGCTGGCGTCGAGTTCATACATGAAGTGCGATCCACTCCACTCGGAGCCGAGCCCATCCACAGGGACACCAGCCTGCCGGAGGTCCCGGAGCAACTCATCAAGACCGATACCCAGGTATGCAGCCTCCGTCCGCAGGGCGGCATACCCGTTCGCGTCCGGAGCCCTGTAGGCAACTGACTCGGTCAGGGCGGTGTCCCGATGCGCCGCACCGTAGATCGTCAGTCCGACGGTGTCGTACCGGTTCCAGCCCAGCCGTTCCGCGACCTGCCCTTGTCGGCGCGGGACGGGGTTCAGCGGGCCACGGTCAGGAGCATTTCCCGCGACCCGATACATCCTGCCCGGCCCATCCACCAGCCGCAGGCCGGTATCGGAGCAGGTACGGGAGTTCATGCGTCCGACGGATCCTCGGCCACGGCCCGCGCGGCGACTCCCACTGACTGAAAGGAATTCTCACGAATTGCCTGGATGGGCGATCGGAAATCAAGCTGCGGGTTGATCGAGAGGAACCACCGCTGGGCACGTTGTGAAGTGTTGGCCCCGGCAAGGAGGTCAAAGGTCTCCATCGCGAAGCGAAGTCGTTGCTCAGCAGGTGGCCGCGGTACCAGTTCTCCGCGCGCCCATTTGCGGGCTTGGCCGGGATCCTTGATGCCGGCGAGTGAAGCGACGAGATTCGCTGTCAGGACCTCGATCAACTCGCGCACGACCTCGTCGATGTCCATGTCCAGGGTTCGCGCCTGGTGCCGGGGACTGCCGGGAGCGATGGTCATGACTAACCGCCTTTCGACTGATATCACCACCGTATCCCCCATTCCTGGGTTTTGCACGGGTTTTGCCTCAGAAAAGCCTGCAGTACCCACCGCGTAAAGTGGTCCCTTGTGCCAGCCGTTCCCGCCCCCGCCTCCGTCCGCAGCGTCCTGCGGTCCCCGCGTGCCCTGAGCACGGAGGTCCTCGCAGGGATCGTCACCACGCTCGCGCTCATCCCCGAGGTCATCTCCTTCTCGGTCATCGCCGGGGTCGACCCGCAGGTCTCCCTGCTGGCCTCCGTGGTGCTGGCCGTCTCCATGTCGTTTTTGGGTGGCCGTCCGGCGATGGTCACTGCGGCGGCCGGATCGGTGGCGCTGGTGGTCGGCCCGCTGGTGAAGACGCACGGGGTCGAATACCTGATGCCCACCATCGTCCTCGCCGGCCTGGTCCAGGTGGCGTTCGGGGTGCTCGGGCTGGCCCGTCTGATGCGCTTCGTCCCGCGCTCGGTCATGCTCGGCTTCGTCAACGGGCTGGGCATCATGATCTTCCTGGCACAGGTCCCCCACGTGCTGGACCTGCCGCCCCTGGGCTACGCGGTCTTCGCCGCGGTGCTGCTCATCGTTCTCCTGCTCCCCCGCTTCACCACCGTCATCCCCGCCCCGCTGGTGGCCATCGCCCTGGCCACCGCCGCCGTCATCGTGCTGAACTGGACTATCCCCAACGTCGCCGACGAGGGCACCATCGGCGGCCCGCTGCCCGGGCTGACGGCCCTGGGCGTTCCGCTCAACCTCCAGACGCTGCAGCTGATCTGGCCCACCGCCTTGTCGGTGGCATTCGTCGGACTGCTCGAGACCCTGCTGACCGCCAAGGTCACCGACGACCTGACCGAAACCCACTCGAACAAGGGCCGCGAATCCTGGGGACTGGGCGTGGCCAACATGCTGGCAGCCGGGTGGGGTGGCATCGGCGGCTGCGCCATGATCGGGCAGACCGTGGTCAACGTGAAGCTCGGGCGGGCCCGCACCCGCATCTCCACGCTAGTCGCCGGGTTGTTCCTGCTGCTACTGATCACCTCGTTGAGCGATGTGATGGCCCGCATCCCCATGGTCGCCCTGGCCGCGGTGATGATGGTCGTCGCCGTGCAGACCGTGAACTGGCATTCCGTCAGCCCCGCCACGCTGCGCCGCATGCCGGTGCCGGAGACCCTGGTCCTCGCCGTGACGATCATCGCCGTCGTGGCCACGGGCAACCTCGCCGTCGGCGTCGGCATCGGCGTGCTGCTGGCCATGGTGCTCTTCGCCCGCAGGGTCGCCCGCGTGCTCGTGGTGACCCGGCATCTGCACGACGACGGTGCCTCCGTCGGCTACACCGTGGCGGGGCCGCTGTTCTTCGGCAGCAGCAACGACCTGGTGGAGCAGTTCGACTATGCCGAGGACCCCGCCCAGGTGGTCATCGACCTCTCGGCGGCCCAGCTGTGGGACGCCTCGACCATCGCCGCCCTGGATTCGGTGCGGGCCAAGTACGCCAAGCACGGCGCCGAGGTCAGGGTGACCGGGCTGGACGAACGCAGTTCGGCGCTGGACCGGCGGCTCTCGGGTTTCCTCAAGGACTGAGCCCGGCGGCTAGTTGCCGGCCTGCGTATCCAGTACTTCCAGGGCCGCCGCGTCGATCACCTTGCGGAACGCCGGGCTGGCCTTCGCCTCGGCGACCAGCGCCGTATGCATCGTGGGGATGGCGGCGGGATTGACGCACAACAACATCGTTCCGCCGGCCTTGAAGAAGGTCTTCGCCCGCGTCGCGTAGCTCCAAGGGGAGAGCTGTTTGGCATTGCACAGGTCATCGGAGATGACGATGCCCTTGAAGGCCAGGTCGTGACGGAGCATCGTCTTCATGATGACCGGGGAGAACGTGCCGATGTGGCGGCTGTCGATCTTCGTGTAGTACGCGTTGGAGACCATGATCCAGCGCGTCCCGTTGTTCGCCGCCCGGGCGAAGGGCCGCCGGTAGGCCGTGTAACGGGTGGTCGTGGTGTCCTTGACGTTCATGGACGTGTCGGTGTTCCGGGTGACCCGCCCCAGGCCCGGGAAGTGCTTGACCACCGGGGCCACCCCTCCGGCTTTCATGCCGCGGGTGAAGGCGTCGACGTCGGCCGCGACATGTTGTGAGGTGTACCCGAACTCGCGGTGGAAGTAGCCGATGGGTGCATTGTGCGGGGCGAACGCGGCGCTGGGGACGGTGTCGCCCACCGGCGCGAGGTTCACGTTCACTCCAGCAGAGCGCAGCTGGCGTGCCCACTTCGTCGCCTGCGACTGCAGATAAGACGTCGACCAGGTCCCCTGGTGCAGGGCGGTGGGCATGTCGGTGAACCCGGGGCCGTTGAGCACCTGGACGTATCCGCCCTCCTGGTCCGTGGCGATGAACCGCGGCAGGCTGCCGGTGGCCGCCGGTGAGACGGTGGCGTTGATCTTCGCGACCACCGAGTGCGTGGCAGCGGTTCCCCCGTAGCCACGCCCGCTGAGGAAGACGTTGCCCACGTGGTAGCGCGTCAGGGTCTTCAGCGTGGTGGAGCTGGCACCCGTGGCCGGGACCCCCATCATGAGGACCTTGCCGACCCGCTGGTCAAGGCTCAGCCGGGAGAGTTGCCGGGCGGGAGTCGACCGAGCTGCCGCTGTGGCTGCCGGAAGGAGGGGGTGG
Organism: Arthrobacter rhombi; assembly: GCF_039526245.1. Lineage (NCBI taxonomy): Bacteria > Bacillati > Actinomycetota > Actinomycetes > Micrococcales > Micrococcaceae > Arthrobacter > Arthrobacter rhombi. The sequence goes on along the minus strand of NZ_BAAAIV010000009.1, from coordinate 92,986 downwards.
GCTGGACCTGCAGGACCCACCGGGGAGAAGCCGGCCACCAGGGCCAGGGCCAACGTTCCGGAGGCCGCTGCGCGGATCATCCGACGGGATACAACCTGGTGCTGTGCATGCCGCATGGCGGCCTCTTTTCCGGGAGGAACTGGGGCTTATTCTAGTCCCGCGCGGCCCGGATGCACCCGTTGGTGCGGGGCGGATCCCGGGCGGATTCAGGCCTGGGCCTCCTCCAGGAGGTTGCGCTCCAGGGCCCGGCGTTCGTCGTCGTCCAGGGCCCGCGAGCTGGTGCGGTCCTGACCCAACGGCACAATCACCGTGGTACCGACGAAGACCGTGGTCCCACCCTGGATGCCGGTGTGGCGCAGCGTGAAGGACTTGGTCCCGATGCGCTCCACGCCCAGGCTCAGCGTCATCTCCGGCACGTACTCGGCCTGGGCCAGGTAGTCCACCTTCAGCGAGGCAACGACGACGCCGGCCAGCAACGTCCCGAAGCCCTCGCCGGTCCGGGTCCACCGCACGCGCGCCTCCTCCATGAGGGTGACGATGCGGGCATGGTTCAGGTGGCCGTTGGCGTCTTGGTCTGACCAGCGCAGGGCAATGGTGAAGTCGAGGGAACTCATGACCGGATCCTATCGGCGCGGCCGTTGTTACGATGAACACGCCGCCACTCTCCGGGTGGGTGGCGACCGGGGCCGTTGCAACCGGGACCGGTGTCGAAACCCTAGGAGTCGAACATGTCAGCAGCCGATCTTCTCACCGACAACCACCGCGCATACCTCCACGGGATCTACCAGCAATTCCATGAGCATCCGGAACTCTCCATGCAGGAACACCGCACGGCGGAGACCATCGAGAAGGAACTGACGTCGTTCGGCATCGAGCCCCAGCGCTGCGGCGGCACCGGAGTCATCGGGGTGCTGCGCAACGGCGAGGGACCCACGGTCGCCTTCCGCGCCGACATCGACGCCCTGCCGATCCGCGAGGACACCGGACTGCCCTACGCCAGCACCGCCAGCGGCACCCTCGAGGACGGCACCGACGTCCCGGTGATGCACGGTTGCGGGCACGATTCCCACGCCGCCTCCCTGCTGGCCGCGGCCCGCATCCTCGCAGCCTCCACCGACGCGTGGTCCGGCACCATCGTCTTCATCTTCCAGCCGGGCGAGGAAACCGCTGCCGGGGCCAAGGCGATGGTCGAGGACGGGCTGTGGGACAAGGCCCCGAAGCCGGAGGTCGTATTCGGCCAGCATGTGATGCCCGGCCTGGCCGGAACGGTCTCCTACGTGCACGGGCACCCGATGACGCAGGCCGACTCGTGGAAGGTCACCCTGCACGGGCGCCAGTCGCACGGCTCGCAACCACAGGATTCGATCGATCCCATCGTGCTCGGTGCCGCGACCATCACCCGGATCCAGACCATCGTCTCCCGCGAGGTCGACCCGCGCCGCGCCGCCGTCGTCACCATCGGCACCTTCCGCGGCGGGCTGAAGGAGAACATCATCCCGGACACCGCCGAGTTCACGCTCAACGTGCGCACCTTCGACGAAGACGTCCGCGACCAGATCCTGGCCGCCCTGCGCCGCATCATCTCCGCCGAGGCCGCTGCCTCCAACGCCCCGGAACCCGACATCGAGGTCCTCACCGTCTACCCGCCGAACCACAACGACGCCAAGGCAACGGATGCCCTCGCCGACGCACTGCGGGCCGAGCTCGGGGACGCCGCCGTCATCGAGGGGGAACCGGCCATGGCCTCGGAGGACTTCGGGGCGCTGTCCGCGGCGATCGACGTGCCGTCGGTCTTCTGGTTCTTCGGGGCCTACACGCAGGAGACGATGGATGCCGGTGAGTTCCCGGTCAACCACTCCCCCCAATTCGCCCCCGTCATGGAACCGACCCTGGAAACCGGGACCCGGGCCGCCGTGGCAGCGCTGCTGTCCCGCGTCGGCACGGCTGCCTGATCCGATGCACACCCGAAAGGGGCGCCACCGCCCGTGAACCTCATGCTCCTGCTGGACCTGCTCGGGGTGTTCTTCTTCGCGGTCTCCGGTTCGCTGCTGGCCGCCCGTCGCGACTTCGACGTGGTCGGCTCGGTCATGTTGGCCTCCCTGGTCGGCCTCGGCGGCGGGGTCATCCGGGACGTGGTGATCGACCAGGGAGTGCCGAAGGCGTTCCAGTCCCCGATCTACCTGGTGCCACCGGTGCTGGCGGTGCTGGCCGTGTACTTCCACCTCTTCGGCGTGCGCCGGTTGCGCCGGACGCTGATGATCTTCGACGCCGGCGGGCTGGCACTGTTCTGCGTCACCGGGACGCTCACCGCCCTGGAATCGGGGATGGGCGCGGTGACGTCCGCGCTCCTGGGACTGACGACCGCGGTGGGCGGGGGCATCCTGCGCGACGTCGTCTCCAATGAGATCCCCCAGGTGTTCAACCCCCGCGGCGTCTACGCGATCCCGGCCATGGTCGGTGCCGCCCTGACCTCGGGGCTCTGGGTCATCGGCTGGCTGAACCCGGTGACGGGGACCGCCGTGGCCGCCGTGGTGTTCGGGACCCGGGTGTTGTCGCTGCGCCTGGGGTTGCGGGTTCCATTGGCCTCCGGGATCGGCAGAAGCCGCCCCTGACGGCCACCAGTGGGATGCTGTGACCAGGCCCCCACCCACCAGGAGAGCACCATGATCTTCACGCCCGATAAACGCAACAAGTCCGAGGAACACCAACGGCTCTACGCCTCGTTCGAGATCGCCTACACGGTGGTGGACTTCTCCGCCGCCGCCCTGTTCATCGTCGGCAGCATCATGTTCTTCTCCGATGCGCTGATGATCCCGGGGACCTGGTGCTTCCTGGTCGGCTCCGTCTGCTTCGCCCTGAAGCCGACCCTGCGCCTGGTCCGCGAGGTGCGCATGGCCCGGCTGGACAAGCTCCAGCTGCTGGCCAAGCGCGGCAGGGACTGGTGAGGCTCAGCCGCCCGCCAGCAGCTGGGCGGCCTTCTCCCCGATCATCACCGAGGGGGCGTTGGTGTTGCCCGTGGGCACCAGCGGCATGATCGACGCGTCGGCGATCCGCAAGCCCTCCAGCCCGTGGACCTTCAACGTCCGGGGGTCCACCACGGAGCCGGCGTCCAGGCCCATGCGGCAGGTGCCGACCTGGTGGTGATAGGTCACCACCGAATCGCGGACGTACTGCTCTAGGTCCTCGTCGGCGATATCGGGGCCGGGATACACCTCGGTGGCACCCCACGCGGCCAGCGCCGGTGAGCGGCCGATCGCCCGGCAGTGTTGCACCGAGGCCACCAGCGCATCCACATCGGACTGTTCGGACAACGCCCGCAGGTCGATGCTGATCGGATCGCTGGCCGCCGGGCCGGTCAGGCGGATTTCGCCGCGGCTGGCGGGGCGGACCAGCCCGCCGAGCATCGAGAACCCACCCTCTGCACCACTCATCTCCCCACCGGCGTAGTCCTGCGAATACATGGGCACCGAGAAGAAGATCGGCTGGGTATCGGGCACCGGCAGGTCCGGGCGGGACTTGGCGAAGAGGTGGACCTCCGCCGGCGCGACGGTCGGCGCGTCCAGTGGTTCGTCGGTGGAGAAGATGACCGGGGCCAGCATGTGGTCCTGCAGGTTCTTGCCCACCCCGGGCAGATCGTGGACTGCTTCGACTCCCACAGCGGCCAGCTCGTCGGTGGGGCCGATGCCCGAGCGCAGCAGCAGTTCGGGCGAGTTGATGGCCCCCGCGGCGAGGATGGTCTCGGTGGCGCGCATGACCCGCGTGCCGCCGTCGTGCTCCACCTCGACGCCGGTGACCCGCCCGTCCTCGATGACCAGACGGCGCACGTGGGCACCGGTGAGCAGGGTGAGGCGGGGGTGGTCCATCACGGGCCGCAGGTAGGCGTGCCAGGTGTTGAAGCGGCCGCCGTCGCGCACGTTGAGCTGCATCCGTGACACGCCTTCGGGGTCCCCGGAGTTGTAGTCCTCGTTGAGTGTGAACCCGGTTTCGACGGCGCCGGCGAGCATGGCGTCCTGGATCGGGTGGTGCTCGTAGCCACTGGTGACATCGAGCAGACCGCCGGCACCGCGCGTGTCCGAGGCACCGCCGTCGTAGTCCTCGATCGTGCGGAAGAGCGGCAGCACGTCCTCCCAGGCCCAGCCGGGGCAGCCGAGGTAGGCCCAGGTGTCGTAGTCGGCCCGGGCGCCGCGGACCCAGATGGTGGCGTTCAGGGCGTGGGATCCGCCCATGACCTTGCCGCGCGGCAGATGGATGCGCCGTCCCGAGGCGCCGGCCTGCGGGAGCGTGTAGTAGTCCCAGTCCTGCTCGCTGTGCCACAGGGCGCCGAGGGTGCAGACGTTGGCGATGTCGGGGTTGGTGTCCTGCCCGCCGGCCTCCAGTACCGCGACGCGGTGGCCGGCGTCGAGCAGGCGGCGGGCGATGACGTTGCCGGCCGATCCGGCGCCGACGATGAGGTAGTCGAAGTCCTGCTGTTCCATGTGTTGTCCCCTAACCGGCGATGACCTGCGGGGTGCCCAGGGCCTTGAGCCCGGCGACACCGAATTCCAGCCCGTAGCCCGACTGCTTGGCCCCGCCGAACGGGATGCGCGGATCCACCGCACCGTGCTTGTTGATCCAGACCGTGCCGGCCTCGATGCGGGCCGCGACCTCGCGGGCGCGGGCCGGGTCGGCGGACCAGACGGAGGCGCCGAGGCCGACGTCGAGCCCGTTGGCCATGGCGATCGCGTCCTCCAGATCGGTATAGCGGATGATCGGCAGGGCCGGGCCGAACTGTTCCTGGGCGACCAGCGGGTTGTCGTTGTCGATGTCGGCGACCAGCGTGGTCGGGTAGAAGTAGCCCGGAGCCGAGGCGTCCGGGTTGCCACCGGTGAGCACGCGGGCACCGGAGGATTTGGCCGCCTCGACGAGCCGCGCGACGATGTCGTACTGGGCCTGGTTCTGCAGCGGGCCCAGCACGTTGGCCTCGTCGAGGCCGTTGCCCATGGGCATCTTCGCCGCCATCTCCACCAGGGCGTCGCAGACCTGCTCGTAGAGGGCATCCGGGACGTAGAGGCGTTTGAGCGCCGCGCAGGTCTGCCCGGTGTTGATGAAGGCACCCCAGAACAGGTCCTCGGCGATGGCCTGCGGGTCCGCGTCGTCCAGGACGATGCCGGCGTCGTTGCCGCCGAGCTCCAGGGTCAGCCGCTTCACCGTGTCGGCGGAGGAGCGGATGATCGCCTTGCCGGTGGCGGTGGAGCCGGTGAACATGATCTTGTCGATCCCCGGATGCGCCGAGAGCGCCTCGCCGACGTCGCGGCCGCCGGAGACCACGTGCAGCAGGCCGGCCGGCAGGACGTCGTTGAGGACGGCTCCCAGGGCCAGCACGGAGAGCGGGGTGTATTCGCTGGGCTTGAGGACCACGGTGTTGCCCATGCGCAGCGACGGGGCGATCTGCCAGACGGAGATCATCATCGGCCAGTTCCACGGGCCGATGGCCCCGACCACGCCGAGCGGGCGGTAGTGGATGGCCGCATGGGATTCACCGTCGTCGACCACGACGTCGGGTTCCAGTTCGAAGGCGGCGGTGGCGCGCAGCCAGGCCGAGCAGGCACCGACCTCGAAGCGGGCGTTGGGCCCGTTCAACGGTTTGCCCTGCTCGCGGGAGAGCAGTTCGGCGAGCGCCTCGGCGTTGGCCTCCACGGCGTCGGCCGCCTGGTTGAGATAACCGCTGCGTTCGGCGTGGGAGAGGGCGCCCCACGCTGGCTGCGCGGCACGGGCCGCGGAGACCGCGGCGTCCAGGTCCTCGGTGGTGTGCACGGGGGCGCGGCCGACCTCCTCGCCGGTGGCCGGATCGTTGATGGGGCGGGAGTCGCCCTGCGGTGCGATGCGGGCCAGGAGGTCCCGGTAGGTGGCTGCTGCGGTGGCCGGTTGCGTTGACATGCCTGCTCCTTGGTGCTGGGCGTCGCCGGGTGGCGGCGCGGGGTCACTGGGATCCACTGTGCCGTAGTTCACGTCCGGGTGGCTTGTCTTTGGCTGCAGCGGGCTTGTCTTCCAGCGCCGCGGGGGCTCCGCCCGGGGCAGGGGGCTGGTGGGCCGTACGATGGCAGTGCGCCGTTCGACGATGCCCCGATGCCCCACCCCAGGAGGACTGCCCATGGAACCCGAGGCCACCGCGATCCCCACCCTGCTGCTGGGTCCGATGCTCCGCCATGTGGAGGAGACCGGCGCCAGCATCTGGGTCGAGACCAGCCGCGCCGGCACCGTGGCCGTCGAAACGGAGGCGGGCATCTGGACGGCCCGCACGTTCGGGGTCCACGGCCACCATTACGCCCTGGTCACCCTCGAGGGGCTGCCGGAAGGCGCCGAGCTGGAGTACCGGGTCAGCGTCGATGGCCACCCGGTGTGGCCCGAATCCGCCGGGTTCCCGCCCTCGGTCATCCGCACGCACGCCACGGGCACCCCGCTGCGGATGGCCTTCGGGTCCTGCCGGACCAGCGTCCCCCACGACGCCGCCGGCAACCGCGAGCACGGCGTGGACGCGTTGCGCTCCTACGCCCTCCACATGGCCGGCAGCCGGGATCCCCAGTGGCCCGGCCTGGCAGTCCTGCTCGGGGACCAGGTCTATGCCGACATCACCAGCGACGCCATGCAGGAGTTCATCCGCAGCCGCCGCGACATCAACGAACCGCCCGGTGCCGAACTGCGCGACTATGAGGAGTACGCCCACCTCTACGGGCTGGCCTGGTCGGATCCGGCGATCCGCTGGCTGTTCTCCACCCTGCCGACGGCGATGATCTTCGATGACCACGACATCCGCGACGACTGGAACTCCTCGCGGTCGTGGCGCCGGCAGATGGAGCAGACCAGCTGGTGGCACGGCCGGATCGTCGCCGGGCTCGGCAGCTACTGGGTCCACCAGCATCTGGGCAACCTCTCCCGGGCTGAACGGGCGGCGGATCCGTTGTGGCAGCGCATCGCCGCACACCGCGGCGACGGCGAACTGGACCTCAGCGAGGACCTCGACGCCTTCGCGGACCGCGCCGACCAGGACCCCACCACCTACCGCTGGAGCTACTGCCGCGACATCGACGATGTGCGCCTGCTGGTGGTGGACTCCCGTGCTGCCCGCCAACTGGATCCCGGGTCCCGCTCCCTGCTGGACGACGACGAAATGACGTGGGTGGACGAGCGCCTCCACGGCGGCTTCCGCCACCTGCTGATTGGCACGTCCCTGCCCTACCTGCTGCCCAAGGGCCTGCACCACGTCGAATCGTGGGACGAGGCCATCTCCGAAGGCGCCTGGGGCCGCACCTGGTCCCGGATCGGCGAAACCATCCGCCAGGCGGTCGACCTGGAACATTGGGCCGCCTTCCAACGCAGCTTCCGCCACATGGCCCGCCTGGTGACGGACACCGCCGACGGCAAGCGCGGCCCCGCCCCGGAGACGATCACGTTCCTCTCCGGGGACGTGCACTTCTCCTACGTGGCCGAGGTGGAACGGCACAGCGGCAGCCGGATCATCCAGGCCGTCTGCTCCCCCATGCGCAATCCGATGCCCCCGGCACTGCGCGTTTTCGTCTCCTCGATGGCCTACGGGCCCGCACGGCTCTTCGGCTCCCTGCTGGCCCGGTCCGCCGGGGTTCCGCCTCCGCCCTTCAACTGGGCGAAGATCCGGGGGCCCTGGTTCGACAACAACCTGGCGGTGCTCGAGGATGCCGGGCAGGGGCTGCGCATCGGCTGGTCCCGCGGTGTGGTGGAGAACGACGACGGCGGGGCACCCCGGCTGGAGCAGGTCGCCGAGATCACGGTGGGCCCCCGGAACGCCGATGGCACCACCACCCGGCCGTCCGCGATGACCCGGATGCGCCGCCGGTTGGACTCGTTGCTGCGTACGCTCCCGCGCCGCCGCTGAGGCGGCCAGCCGCTAGCGGAGGGCGCGCGCCTGGCGGGTCTGGCGCAGCACCAGGTAGGCGGCAGCTCCGCCCAGGAAACCCCAGAAAGGCGCCACGATCCCCCACGGTGCGACCCCGGAGGCGGTGATCGCCAAGGTGATCAGGGCGGCCTCGACGGCTGCGGGGTTCGTCCGGGCGTCGGCCATCGTGTCGGAGAAGGACACCTGCAACGCGCCGATCAGGGCCACGCCGGCCATGGCAGTGATCAGTTCGGTCGGCACGGCGGCCAGCAGGGCGACCACGGTCCCGCTGATCATGCCGAACACCAGGTAGAAGATCCCGCAGGAGATCCCGGCGACGTAGCGGCGGGTGGGGTCCTCGTGGGCCTCACGCCCGGTGCAGATGCCCGCGGTGATGGCCGCCAGGTTGATGGAGTGGGCGCCGAACGGGGCGAAGACGATGGACGCCGCGGCCGAGCCACCCAGCAGGAGCCGGTCGTTGGCCGCGTAGCCGTTGGCGTGCATCATCGCCAGGCCCGGACCGTTCTGGCCGGCCATGGTGACGATGAGCAGCGGGATCGAGATGCCCATGACGGCAGGGAGGCTGAACGTCGGTGTCGTCCACACCGGTCCGGAGAGCTCCAGGCCCATCTGAGGGGTCGAGCCCTGCCCGGAGACCAGGACCAGCAGCACCCCGGCGAGCAGGGCCAACAAGACGGCGTACTTCGGCATGAACCGGCGCCCCAGCAGGTAGGCGACGACCACGCCTCCGGCGACCAACGGGGCGTCGACGACCGCGCCGGCCACCTTGAGCACGAAGGGCAGCAGGACGCCGGCCAGCACTGCCGCGAGGATCGGGCCCGGGACGCTGGCCAGCAGCTTGCCGAACCAACCGGTCACGCCCAGTACCAGGGCCAGCATCCCGGCGACGATGAAGGCACCCACGGCGTCGGAGTAGGTGTAGTTCCCCAAGGCGGCCAACAGCAACGCGGCTCCCGGAACGGACCAGGCCACCACCACGGGCTGGCGGGTGAACAGGCTCAGCAGCACACACACCACCCCGCTGCCCACGGAGATCGCCCAGACCCACGAAGAGGTCTGTTCCGGCGTCAATTCGGCATTCCGGGCGGCATTGAGAACCACCAGCAGTGGGCCCGCGTAGGAGACGGCGACGGCAATCAGCCCGGCGACCACCGCGGAGAGCGATACATCGGCCCAACGGGGTCGGCGGTGATCTCGGCGGCGGGTGGCAGTGCTGGTCGACGTCATCGGCGTCCGGCCTTCCAGGGGATCGAGGGGGGCGCGAGAGTACGGGACATCCGTCATCGGTCGCTGCAAGGGGAGGAATCGGGCCATCCGCAGGGGATGCGCCACGGCTGACCACGCTACGGTCCACAGCACTCGGGAAACAAGTACCCATTTCGGTCAAATTCGGACCTGCGGCCTCTCAATACCCCCCTAGGCCAACCCTAGGCAGACACCTAGTGTGACCGGCCACACACGCTGGCAGCATGTATGGATGACGTGAACCGACCGAATGGTCGGCCCGGGGCAAGGACGCCCATGCGGAGCATAGGAGAACACGATGACAGAAACCCTCGAGCAGGTCAGCCGGCGACTCCAGGACGCCGTTGTCGAAATCCCGGAGGAGGGCATCCACCGGACCAAGCGCGAGATCTTCACCGACGAGGAGATCTTCGAGCTCGAGATGAAGCACATCTTCGAGGGCAACTGGGTCTATCTGGCCCACGAATCGCAGATCCCCGAGGTCGGCGACTACTTCACCACCTACATCGGCCGCTCCCCCGTGGTCATCTCGCGCGGCAAGGACGGCGAGCTCAACTGCCTCATCAACGCCTGCAGCCACCGCGGTGCCATGCTGTGCCGCAAGAAGACGGACAACCGCAAGAACTTCACCTGCCCCTTCCACGGCTGGACGTTCCGCAACGACGGCAAGCTGCTCAAGGTCAAGGACTCGCGCACCGGCGGCTACCCGGAGCAGTTCAACAAGGAAGGCTCCCACGACCTGACCAAGGTCGCCCGCTTCGAGAGCTACCGCGGTTTCCTCTTCGGCTCGCTTAACGCCGACGTCAAGCCCCTCGAGGAGCACCTCGGGGACGCCACCAAGATCATCGACATGACCGTCGACCAGTCCCCCGAGGGCCTGGAGGTGCTGCGCGGTTCGTCCACTTACACCTATGACGGCAACTGGAAGGTCCAGGCCGAGAACGGCGCCGACGGCTACCACGTCTCGGCAACCCACTGGAACTACGCGGCCACGACCGCCCGTCGTTCCAGCGGCGAATCAGCCAACGAGACCAAGGCCATGGACGCCGGCACCTGGGGCAAGCAGGGTGGCGGCTACTACTCCTTCGACCACGGCCACCTGCTGCTGTGGATGTGGTGGGGCAACCCGCAGGACCGCCCGAACTACGGCCAGCTGGATGAGTGGAAGCAGGAGTTCGGCGAGAAGAAGGCCGAGTTCATGGTCGGCGCCTCGCGCAACCTGTGCCTGTACCCGAACGTGTACCTGATGGACCAGTTCTCCTCGCAGATCCGCCACTTCCGGCCGATCGCCGTGGACAAGACCGAGGTCACCATCTACTGCATCGCCCCCAAGGGCGAGTCCGACGCCTCCCGCGCCAACCGCATCCGCCAGTACGAGGACTTCTTCAACGCCTCCGGCATGGCCACCCCGGATGACCTGGAGGAATTCCGCTCCTGCCAGAAGACCTACATGGCCAAGAAGGCCCCGTGGAATGACATGAGCCGCGGTGTCGCCCACCAGCTCAACGGGCCGGACGAGACGGCCAAGGGCCTCGGCATCAACCCGATCTCCAGCGGTGCCATGACCGAAGACGAGGGCCTCTACCCCGTCCAGCACAACTACTGGGCCCAGGAAATGCGCGCGGCGGTTGCCGCCGAGGAGCGCGAAGCGGCGCAGGGCCCCGCCTGCCCGGCCGCCGAGCCCACCACCGGCTGCGGCCACTAGAGCCGGACGACGAAAGGACCATGAGCATGACCACCACCGATACGTCGGCACCCGCACTGACCGACGAGCAGCACATCACCGAGCTGCATCGCATCAGCCAGTTCCTCTACCGCGAGGCACGCTTCCTGGACGACCGGGAATTCGAACAATGGGTGGATTGCTACCACCCGGATGCCGAATTCTGGATGCCGGCGTGGGATGACAACGGCACCCTCACCGAGGATCCGCAGCGCGAGATCTCGTTGATCTACTACTCCAACCGTGGCGGCCTCGAGGACCGGGTGTTCCGCATCCGCACCGACCGTTCCTCGGCGACCAGCATCCCCGAGCCGCGCACCGGCCACAACATCTCCAACGTGGAGATCGTCGAGCACCGCGGTGACCAGGTGGACGTCCGTTTCAACTGGTTCACCCTCTACTTCCGCTACGACAACGTGGACACCTACTTCGGTACGTCGTTCTACACGATCGACCTGTCCGGGACGCAGCCGCTGATCCTGAAGAAGAAGGTCGTCCTGAAGAACGACTTCATCCACCACGTCGTGGACATCTACCACATCTGATCCGCCTGAAAAGGAGCATTTCCATGACCTACCAGGTTGCCCTGAGCTTTGAGGACGGGATCACCCGCTTCATCAAATGCGGGCCGAACGAAACCGTTGCCGACGCCTCCTACAAGGCACGCATCAACATCCCCCTGGACTGCCGCGATGGCGCGTGCGGTACCTGCAAGTCCTTCTGCGAATCCGGAAAGTACGACGGCGGTGACTACATCGAGGACGCCCTCACCGACGAGGAGGCAGAGGCCGGATACGCCCTGCCGTGCCAGATGGTCCCCGAGTCCGACCTGGTCCTGCAGATCCCCACCACGTCGGACGTCGCCAAGACCGCAGCCGGCGTCTTCGAGGCCACCCTGCAGCGGATCCGCCGCCTCTCCGACACCACGTACGGGTTCGACGTCTCCATCGAGAACCGCGACGCGCTGGCGTTCCTGCCCGGCCAGTACGTCAACGTCTCGGTCCCCGGAACCGACCAGGAGCGTTCCTACTCGTTCAGTTCCGGCCCCACCGCCGATACGCTCTCGTTCCTGATCCGCATCACCGACAAGGGCGTCATGTCCTCCTACCTGCGCGACACCGCGAAGGAGGGCGACAAGCTCACCTTGACCGGCCCCATGGGCAGCTTCTTCATGCGCGAGATCAAGCGTCCCGCACTGCTGCTGGCCGGCGGCACCGGGTTGGCCCCGCTGCTGTCGATGTTGGAGAAGATGTCAGCCGAGACCACGGACCACCCCGTGCACCTCATCTACGGCGTCACCTCGGACATGGACCTGGTGGAGGTCGACGTCCTGGAGGACTATGCCTCCCGGATCGACGGTTTCACCTTCGACGTGGTCGTCGGGGACCCGGAGAGTGCCGCCGAGAAGAAGGGCTACGTCACCAACCACTTCCAGCCCGCACATCTGAACGACGGCGATGTCGACATCTACCTCTGCGGCCCGCCTCCCATGGTCGAGGGCGTGCGCAAGCACCTCACGGCAGAGGGCATCAGCCCGGTGAACTTCTACTACGAGAAGTTCGCACTGGCTGTCCCTGCTGCTGCCGCGGCCGAGGCGGAAGCCGCGCCGGCAGCGGAACCGGCGCCCAGCGAGGCACCCGCCGCCGAGGCAGCCGCCGAGACCACAGCTCCGCAGGCGGCCGAATACGAGATCGGCGAGGAACACGCCACGGTCGAAGCCGAGTTCGACGCCCGCATGGCCCTGGAACTGGGGGCGATGGAGCTGATGATGAACCGGCTCACCGAGGGCCAGCTCTCCGAGTACCGGATCCTGGCCGAACTGGCCGGCACCTCGCTGGGCGACGAGCGTTTCGTCGACGCCCAGGGGTTCACCGCCTCCAACGCGGCGTTCCACGATTTCCTCTTCGCCAGCACCGGCAACCGGTTCCTGCGCGAGGCCTACTCCCGTCTGGGCGTGCAGGGAATGATGGACGACGTCCTGAAGAACGGCAACTGGGTCGACGGTGCCGTCGCGGACGACCACCTGGAACTGGTTGATGCCTTCGAGCGCGGGGACCAGGCGGCAGCCCGCACCTGCATCATCGCGCACAACGAGCATGCCAAGGCCACGATGCGCGCCGCGATGGAGGGCTCCTCAGCCCACGGCGTGAGCGCATGAGCACGTTCCATCCGGGCCGTTTCGATGGCAAGGTCGTCGTGGTCACCGGTGCCGCCCAGGGGATCGGCAGTGCCGTTGCCGGCAGGGTCGCCTCCGAAGGCGGCTCGGTGGTCCTCGTCGACCGAGCCGAGCTGGCCCACGAGACGGCCGGGCAACTGCGCTCCTCCGGGGCCCGGGTCCTCAGCGTGACCGCGGACCTGGAGTCCTACTCCGGGGCCGAGGCCGCCGTCTCCGCTGCGGTGGAGGAATTCGGCCGCGTCGATGTGCTGGTCAACAACGTGGGTGGCGCCATCAACTTCAAGCCGTTCACGGAGTTCACCGACACCCAGATCCGGGCGGAGATCGACCGTTCGCTGATGACGACCCTGTACGCCTGCCGCGCGGTGCTGCCCCAGCTGGTCCTGCAGGGTTCGGGCGTGATCGTCAACGTTTCCAGCGCGGCAACGCGCGGCATCCACCGCATTCCCTACAGTGCGGCAAAGGGTGCGGTGAATGCACTCACGGCCTCATTGGCGATGGAGTACGCCGACCACGGCATCCGGGTGGTCGCCACCGCCCCCGGGGGCACCGAGGCGCCCCCACGCAAGATCCCGCGGGGAACGCCGACACCGCAGAACGACGTCGAACAGGCCTGGCACCAGGCCCACATCGACCAGACCATCAATTCGTCGCTGCTCAAGCGCTACGGCACCCTGGACGAACAGGCCGCCCCGATTGTGTTCCTCGCTTCCGAAGAGGCATCGAACATCACCGGTAGCGTCCTGCCGGTCGCCGGCGGCGATCTGGGCTGACCCCCTCAGGGGCTGGCGGCGCCGTCACACCCCCGGGTGGGACGCGCAGCACACAGTAAGCTGGCAGGTCATGGACCATCAAGAACACGACGGCGTCGCCCAGGCTCCGGAGCACGGACTCATTGCCCGTGGTCCGGAGCTTGCGGCGTTGGCGGGGTTGTTGGCCGAGGCGACCGCCGGCCTGCCCCGTGTGGCCATCGTCTCCGGGCCCGAGGGCAGCGGCGCAACGGCCCTGGTCGAGGCATTCCTCGCATCACCACCCGGGCTCCGCCACCTGAGCGCCCACGGTGCAGTGGGGCAGGCGGAGGAACCCGGCGGACTGCTGGCCCAACTCGATGCCGAGGCCGGCCGGCTGGCGGCAACGGGCCGCGCCCATGAGGCCGCCCACCTGGTCCTGGACAAGCTCCGGGCCCCAGCAGACGGCGCCGCATCCGTCCTGTGGGTCGACTCCCTCCAGTGGGCGGATCGGGCCAGCCTCGAAGCCCTGACCTGCGTGACGCGGAACCTCCACGCCGAGAAGCTGCTCGTGATCCTCGCCCTGCGCTCCGGGCAACACCATCGACTCCCGCCAGCCATCCGCGACGTGATCGAAAGCCTCGGTTCCACCCGTCTGGTGCTGGGCCCCCTCGATGGCACAGCGGTGCGCGAAGTGGCCCTTCGCCGCGCGGGCGTCGCGTTGACAGCTCCCCTGGCACACCAGCTGGCCGAGCACACTTCCGGAAATGCCCGGCACGTCTTGGACCTCCTGCGGGAGGTTCCCGCCGCGGCCTGGGGCAGATGGCGCGGGCTGCTACCCGCCCCCCAGGCCCTCGTCGACGCCGTTGCCGCCAGCCTGGACACGGTGGGGACGTCGGAGCGTTCCCTCGTCGAGGCGGCGGCAGTCCTGGGGCAAACCAGTGCGCTGGTCCAGGCCACCGCGTTGGCAGGGATCGACGATCCACTTCCGGCCCTGGAAGCGGCCCAACTCCACGGCCTGCTCCGCGTGGTGGGCAACGGCGGGGACGTGGCCGTCTCCTTTGCCGGCACCGTGGAGCAAGCGGCGGTCTACTATTCCATGCCGTTGTCCCGGCGGATTGGCCTCCACCGGATGGCGGCCGGCCTCCAGACGGACACCGGCCTGGCCCTGGCCCACCGGGCAGCGGCCGCCCTGCTGCCCGAAGTGGGGCTGGCCGGGGAACTCGAAGCGTACGCGATGAGCCAAGCCGAAGCCGGAGCCTGGTCCAAAGCGGCCAACGCGCTGCTCTCGGCGGGCCATCTGCACCCCAGCGAGTCCGCCAGCCATGCCCTGCAACTCGAGGCCATCGATGCCCTGGTTGCCGCCGGGGAGCTCCCCCGCGCCCTCACCTACGCCGACGAGATCGGCAACGACGACACCGGGCCCGCCCGGGATGCAGTTGCCGGGTATGTCTCGATCCTGCAGGGGCGGCAGGCTGACGCGGGAACACAGTTGGATCGGGCCTGGCGCCGCGTCAGCCCCGCCCACGAACCGGCCCTGGCCGGGACCATCGCCCTGCGCCGGGTGTTGGATTCCCTGGTCCGACTCGACGGGGTCGACCTCGTCATGTGGGCCGAACGGGCCACCTCATTGGCCGAGGACGGAAGCCCCGCCTACATCGAGGCCCAGGCCATCCGCGGCCTCGGGCTGGGAGCCACCGGCAGGCTGTCCGAGGCAGCGGACTGCTACGCGACACTCCTGCGTCGAGACGACCTGGGGGCCCAACGGCAGCGCGTGTCCATGTCCATGGGATGGCTCGATTTCGCCACCGACCGCCTCAGCGCGGCACGGACGGAACTGGCGGCCGCAGTGTGCACCGATTTCAGCTCCGGGTCCTACCGGATTTCGCTCTGGGCCAGTGCCTGGTTGGCGCAGACCCACTTTCATTCCGGGGACTGGGATACCGCGTTGCGCACCGTGGACGAGGCCGTGCTGCTGCAGGAGCGCACCGGCATGGAGACCATCAGGCCGCTGCTTCACGGGATCGCCACCCGCATCCACGTCTTGCGCGGCAACTGGGAACTCGCCGCGAGCCATCTGAACGCCGGCCGGGCCAACACGGAGAACTATCCCATCATGGTCCTGCCCTACCGCACGGCCCTGGCCTATGTCGCGGAGGCCACCACGGATTACGACGGCGTGCTCCGCGCCCTGGAGCCACTCCTGGACCTGCAACACGGACGCGGGATCGACGAGCCCGGGTTCTGGCCCTGGCAGGATGTCTACGCCAACGCCCTGGTCATGAAGGACCGCGTGGATGAGGCAGACGCCTTCTTGAAGCCCTACGAGGCGGCAGCCGCCGAGCGCGGCAGGAAGTCGGAGATCGCCAGGCTTTCGTACGTACGCGGCCGAATCCTCGGCGCGCGCGGACGCATCGGCGCCGCCACCGAGGCCTTCGAGCGGGGGCTGGGCAGCCTGTCATCCCTGAACATGCCCTACGAACGCGCCCGCGTGTATTTCGCCTACGGGCAGACCCTGCGTCGCGCCGGCAAACGCCGCGAGGCTGCCTCGATGCTCTCCCGGGCGCGGGAGGAGTTCGCCGCCCTGGGCTCGGACACCTATGTGAAGCGTTGCGAACGCGAAGTGCAGGCGTGCGGAGCGGCCATGTCCCGCACCGCCCATGAGGGTCTCCCCTCGCTGACCTCCCAGGAACAGGCGGTGGCCCAACTGGTCGCCGCGGGCAACACGAACAAGCAGGCTTCCGAGGAACTTTTCGTCAGCATCAAGACCGTCCAGTATCACCTGACCCGGATCTACTCGAAGCTGGGCGTCAGCTCACGGACCGAGCTCGCGGCACGCTATCGCGAAGCCGGCGCCGACGCGGCGGCAGCCGGAAAGCCCCGGGACTGACCACGGGAGCCCGTTTCCGCCGTCGTGCATCTCTTCCAGCACGGCATCGAATTCCTGGTGGTGGGTGATGACCGGCTGGCCGTCCTTCACTGCCGACCCGCTATCGAGAGGGCAGCGGAGATCTTCTGGAAAATAATGCTTGACACTTCAATCATGTAGTGTCATAGTTATATGCATAAGCATACAAACCTCCCGGTTCCGCCGGGGAGAAGCAAAGGAGTCCAACATGTCAGTTACGCTCACCCCCGGCACCTGGAAGCTCGATCAGGCCCACACCGAGGTCGGATTCACCGTCCGCCACGCAGGCATCAGCAAGGTCCGCGGCGCATTCACCGACTCGGACGCCACCCTCACGGTCGGCGAGTCCCTCGAGGCCTCCAAGGTCGAGGCCGTCGTGAAGACCGCCTCCTTCGACTCCAATGACGAGAACCGCGACGGCCACGTCAAGAGCGCCGACTTCTTCGACGTCGAGCAGTTCCCCCAGATGACCTTCGTGTCCACCGGCGCCGCAGGTGACCACGAGGAATTCGTCCTCAAGGGCAACCTGACCATCAAGGAGACCACCCTCCCGGTCGAGTTCAAGGTCGAGTTCGGCGGCGTCGCCGTTGACCCGTTCGGCGCCACCCGCGCCGGTTTCTCCGCCACCACGCACATCTCCCGCAAGCAGTTCGGCATCACCTGGAATGCGGCCCTCGAAGCCGGCGGCGTCCTGGTCGGCGACAAGGTCACCATCAACGTCGACTCGGCGTTCGTCCTGCCTTCGGCCAACTAGGTCCAGCAACAACAACACGACGTCGGCCGCCTCCCCTTC
>NZ_BAAAIV010000009.1:29621-75478 GCF_039526245.1 Arthrobacter rhombi | reverse complement strand
TCGGGCTAGCCGCCGTGCAGGACGACTGCCTTCAGGGATTCTGGTGCGCGGCGTGCCAGGGTCAGGGCCGACTCCGTCTGCTCCAGGGTGAACCGATGGGTGATCAGCGGATCCGTGGCCACGGCACCCGAGGCAATCAGCGCCAGCGCCGTGGGGTAGGTGTTGGCGTAGCGGAAGACCCCCGTGATGGAGAGCTCGCGCCCCTGCACGAGGGGGACGCTGATCGAGACCTGGTCAGCTCCCATGCCCACCAGCACGGCCCGCCCGGCGGGAGCCAGCGCCCGCAGGCCCGACTCCACTGCCGGGCCGGCGCCCGAACATTCCAGCAAAACGGTGTGGCCACCAGGCAGATCGCTATCGGCCGACGCCGTCTGGAAACCCAGCTCCCGGGCCACCTTCAGCCGGTACCCACTCAGGTCGGTGATCGTGACCTCGGCGGCGCCCTGCGCCCGCGCCACCTGTGCCGCGAAGAGCCCGATGGGACCGGCCCCTGTCACCAGCACCCGATCCCCGGCAGTGATGCCCGCCTTGCGCGCGGCCCAGACGCCCACGGAGACCGGTTCGGCCATGGCTGCCTGCTCGAAGGCCAACCCGTCGGGGGCCCGGTGCGCGAAGTCGGCGTCGATCACCACGAACCCGGCGATCGACCCATCCACGGGCGGGGTGGCAAAGAAGACGACGTCGGGACACAGGTTGTAACGCCCGGCCCGGCACTGCTCACAGCGTCGACATGGGACCCCCGGTTCGAGCGCGACCGTCTCGCCGACGCGCCCGGCATCGACGTCGCTGCCCACCGCCGTGATGACGCCCGCCGATTCGTGGCCGATGACCATCGGCGCCTCCAGGACGAAATCGCCGATCCTCCCGTGCTCGTAGTAGTGCACGTCCGAACCGCAGATGCCCGTGGCCCTGACGGCGACCAGGACTTCGTGGGACGCGGGCACCGGGACGGGCCGGTCCTCGATGGCGACCTCGCGGATGCCGCGCAGGACGGCACTGGGGTTCTTCATGCTTGCCCCTTCTCGGCCGGGCGGCGGGTATAGGTCATGATCGCGTTGCCGCCGTCGAACCTCCTGAGGTCCTCGAGCTCGAAGAGCGTCGGCGCAAATGCCCCGGAGAAGGCCGATCGGCCGGCACCGGCGACCACCGGATATTGCTTGACGATGATCCTGTCGATCTCCGGCAACAGCACACCGGCAAGTTCCCCGCCGCCGGCCAGGTAGATGTCCAGTGGGGAGTCCTCGGACTTCAGCGACCGGATCGCCCGCACGGGGTCCTGTGACACCACGGCCACCGCGGGATCCAGCTGCTGAATGCTGCGCGAGACGACGACCTGGCGCAGGTGGGAGTAGGGACTGGTGATGCCTTCGGCGATCGCCGGTTCATAGGTGCGCCGCCCCATCACCACCGTGTCGAACGTCTTCAACGGCGCGTCCGCCAGGCCCACCTGGGAGCGGATGTGGGACGGGATCGTATCCGGGTACTCGGCGAGCATATGGGCCATGTACTCGTCCGAGCTGGGATAGAAGTCGATCTCGTCGCCCGGCCCGGCGATGTAGCCGTCAATGGATACGGCGATGTAGTAGACCAGTTCGCGCATGGACTGCCTCCCGTTCGGTTCCCCCGACACTACCGGCGGGCGGTCGGCACGGGGAAGAGCCACGCGCCGACCGCGGGACGGAGGGCACTCCATGCCCCCTGGATCAGGCGGGCTGGCCCGCCAGGCCCGCCATTTCATCGGCATCCGACTGCGGAACGCGCATCTCGAAGGTGTCCGTGACGACCGTGTAGTCGTAGTAGCCCATGC
Source organism: Arthrobacter rhombi (assembly GCF_039526245.1). NCBI lineage: Bacteria > Bacillati > Actinomycetota > Actinomycetes > Micrococcales > Micrococcaceae > Arthrobacter > Arthrobacter rhombi. The sequence goes on along the minus strand of NZ_BAAAIV010000009.1, from coordinate 73,671 downwards.
GGGCAATGGGCTTGACCTTGGGGATGTCGATCCGTCCGTCGGGGGTCAGCGCCGACTCGTCGAGGTGGATCCGCTCGACGGTTGCGTAGACGACGTCGATGCTCCCGACCTTGGAGTTGCCGGGCAGCCGGTGGGTCGAGAGGTACTTGCATTCGTAGTGGAAGGGGCTCTCGGCCACCATGGGCGCCGCGGACAATTCGGCGCTGCGCCGGGTGATGTTCAACCGGTCGAATTCGCTTTCCCCGCGGGGCAGTGCCATCGCACTGGTGTTGACCGCCTCACGGAGGTCCCACGTGGCCATGTTCCAGACAAACCAGCCGGTTTCCTCGGCGTTGATGACGGTGTCCTTGCGTCGACCGTCTGGATACTGGTTGGCCGCGAACATCACCATGGGCGGATCGAAGGTCAGGTTCTGCCACTGGCTGTAGGGGGCGATGTTGTCGACGCCGTCCACGCTGGTGCTGGACAACCAGCCGATGGGTCGGGGAACGGTGAGCGCCTTGAACGGGGCGAAGGGCAGCGGGCTTTTTTCGGTACGCGGATCGTATTTCATGAGGTTCCTTATCGGGATCGGTGAGGTGCTTAGCGGGTGGGGTTCATCAGGTCGGTGTCGTGGGCGCCGGGGTACTGCCGAAGGGCCTTCCGTGCCGGTGAGAAGACGTAGTAGCCGGCGCCGGAGACGACCAGGCCGATCAGCCAGGCAATTTCTGCCCCGCCGAGCCAGTCGGCGATCGGGCCAACGTATAGCGAGCTGTTCATGAAGGGGATCTGGACCAGGACGCCGGCGATGTAGGCGCCGATGGCCACGATGTTGGCCTTGCCGTATTCGCCATCGGGCTGGAAGAGGGCCTCGACGTTGTAGCGCTCCTTGCGGACCCAGTAGAAGTCGACGAGGTTGATGGCCGACCACGGCGTCATGAAGTAGAGCAGGAACAACAGGAAGTTCGTGAAGGTGGAGACGAAGTTGTTGGTCGCCGCCAGGGCCAGGCCCAGGGCCGCCGCCGAAATGAGCAGGATGTAGATGGTCCGCCCCACTCGTCCCACCAGTTCGGTGCGGGTGATCGCGGTGACGATGGTCGCCAGTGACATGAATCCGCCATAGGTGCTCAGCGTGTTGCCGGTGAGCTTGCCGCAGATCACGGCCAGGAGGACCAGCCAGGCGAATTTTCCGCCCAGGTCGGCAAGGTATCCCACCTGGTTGGCGCTGAAGCTGTCCCCGCCCAGCGTGGCGCCGAGGGCGCCCAGCGTCATGGCCAGGGAGCCGCCGATGACGCTTCCGGCAAAGGTCCAGCCCATGGTGGCCTTCTTGGAGGTGTTGCGGGGCAGGTACCTGGAGTAGTCGGCAATGTAGGGACCAAACGTCAACTGCCAGGATGCGGCCAGGGATATCCCCAGCACGAAGGGAGCCATGGCGAAGCCGGCATCCTGCGTCAACATCCCGGCGCCGGGACCGGCCAGGATGCGGATGAACAGCACGACGAAGACCAGTGCGCTCAACGCGGTGGCCACCTTGGAGAACTTGTGGATGTACCGGTAGCCGACGATGGCGAGCAGCGTCGAGAGCGCCGCGAAGATGATGGCGCCCGCCTGGGTGGGGATGTGGAGAAGATCCCCGATGGCCTGGCCTCCGAGTACCAGTCCGGTGGCATAGAAGCCGAGGTAGATGATCAGGGACAGGATCAGCGGCAGGATCGCTCCGTAGTAGCCGAACTGCGCCCGGCTTTGGATCATCTGGGGAACACCGAGAACCGGCCCTTGGGCCGAGTGCAGCGACGTGACGAACCCGCCCAGGATATTGCCGATCACCGCGGCCGGGATGGCCCACAGGGCGGAGTTCCCCAAGACGACGAACAGCGAACCGGTCACCACCGCCGTGATGGAGGTGTTCGCGGCGAACCAGACGAAGAACAGGCTCCGGGGTGAGCCGTGCCGCTCGGCGTCCGGGATGAAATCTATGGTGCGTTTCTCTATCCGGGGTGGGGTGTTCAAGGGAAGCCTCCGTATCAAGGGGTCGGGCTGCCCGTCAGGAAAGCGATGTGCAACCGATATATCGGTAACATATGGGTAAGATCACAAGAAGTCAATGGGTTGTCACCTACGTTGGTGCCAGGGGGGTTCCACTCCCCCGTCACATTGGGGAACAGTCACGGGAGGTCGGAGATGCCAGCCATGGGGAAGGCCGAAAGCGCGTACGCGGAGTTGGAACGGATGATCGTTTTCCAGGAGATTGCCCCGGCGTCGCTGGTCTCCGAGTCACGCCTGACCGAAATGACCGGGTATGGCCGCACCCCGATCCGCGAGGCCCTGCAGCGCCTGGCACGTGAACGGATGGTGCAGATCCACCCGAACAAGGGGGTGCTCATCCCCGCCACCTCCGTGGAGTCCCAGCTGCGGCTGCTGGAAATGCGCCGCGCCCTGGAGGTCCTCGCGGTCACCCTGGCCTGCCAGCGGGCCGGGGCAGATGATCGGGAGCACATGACGGCCATGGTGCGCCGCTTGAAGGAGGAGACCTTCACATTGGTGTCCTACCTCGAGACCGTGAGCACAACGCACCACCTGATCACCGCAGCCGCCGACAACGACTATGTCTCCGAGGCATTGGCCCCGGCCCAGGCATTGTCCCGAAGATTCTGGATCGCACACATGCGGGACCCGGAACACCACATCCACGTGGGAGCACGACTCCACCAAAGGATCCTCCAGGCGATTCTCGCGGCCGACGAGACGGGCGCTACCACCGCTTCCACCGCCCTGAATGACTATCTCGTCGAATTCGCCTACGGCAGCCTCGCCCCCTCACCGCGCACGGGAAAGGCCTCCACCCCGGCGTCCTGAAGGGATACGGGGCGGAATCAGGTCGCCTCGAGCAGCCCCATGAACATGGTGCGGTGCAGGACGTCGACATGGCGCCGGGAAATCTCCACGGACCGCACCACATCCCGGTCACGAAGGGCGGCCACCAGTTCGACATGGTCGGCGTTGGCAGCATGCAGTTCATGGATCGGATACGGGATGAAGTAGGCGTAGAGCTCGGCCAGGGTGCGATGATATTGCTCCGTGGCGCCGTTCATCCCGGCCGCCGTGCCGACCAATCGATGGAAATGCTCGTCGGCCTGGTGGTATTCGGCCCAGGTCGCGGAGGCCGCCATCTTCGCGGCCAGCTGATCGAGCTCGGCCAACTGGCCCTCCGTGGCGGCCAACGCCGCGAAATGCGTGACCGAACATTCGAAGAGCACCCGCCGGTCCACGAGCTGGTGCACTGCCTCGAAGTCGGTGGACCCCACGGCGAGCGCCCGCAGGGCCTCAACCGGTGGTTCGTCGGCCACGAAGGTCCCACCATGGCGGCCACGCCGGCGCACCACGATGCCCTCGTCGGCCAGGCTGGTCATCGCCCGACGGGCCGTGATCGTGGAAACCGAGAGGCCGGCAGCGACTTCCTGCTGATCCGGCAGGCGCTCCCCCGGTTTGAGCAGCCCCAACGAAACGGCCACCCCAATGCGCGTACGCACGGCGTCGATGGCGGTGATCCTCTCGATGCCGGCCAGTACGGCGCCGCCGATGGGCGACTCGCCTTCCGCTTGCGCCGAGGCGTCCTCCCCGCCGGCGGGAACTTCGTCGGGCACGCTCATCCCCTTACCCTAGGTCCGTCGTCGGACATGTTTTCTATTCGTTCATTGTGATCTATTATGTTCCGAGTCACAACAACGTTCGGAGTCGCACATGCCCTCGACACTTCCCCTCGTCGCCGTCCAGGCGCCGCCCCGCCTGATCGGCACACCCCTCGCGGACTTCGCGGCCGAGGTCTCCGAGGTCCTGGCCGCCCATCCCACGGCGCGGCTGGTGGTCTTCCCCGAGCTGCATCTGTTCGGGGACGGATCCCCGGATCTGCAGCGCACCGAGGCGCTGCAGGGCGCCGCCGAGCCGCTGGACGGCCCGCGCGTGCATGGCCTGCGGGAGATCGCCCGGGACCTGGGCATCTGGCTGGTTCCCGGCAGCGTCTGCGAGCGCGGACCGGCCGGCGAGCTGTTCAACACCGAACTGGTCATCGCCCCCGACGGCCGGATCGCCGGCACGTACCGCAAGATCTTCCCGTGGCGCCCCCACGAGCCCTACGACCCGGGAGCGGAGTTCGCCACCGCGGAGCTGGAGAACACCACCGTGGGCCTGAACATCTGCTACGACGCCTGGTACCCCGAAACCACCCGCCAGCTGGCCTGGATGGGGGCCGAGGTCATCCTCAACGTCGTGAAGACCACCACCGCGGACCGCGCCCAGGAGCTGGTGCTGGCGCGGGCCAACGCCATCGTGAACCAGGTCTTCCTGGTCTCGGTGAACTGCGCCGGGCCCGTGGGCCGGGGCCAGAGCATCATCGTGGGTCCCGAGGGCGAGGTGCTCGCCGAGGCGGCGGGCGCCGACCCCGAGCTGCTCTTCGTCGAGCTGGACCTCACCGCCATCGACCGCGTGCGCACGAACGGCACGGCGGGGGTGAACCGCATGTGGTCGCAGTTCCGGCCCGGCGAGGCGCCCATCCACCTTCCGGTCTACGACGGGCGCATCAACCCCGCCAGCTGGACCCCGACGCACCGAACCCCCAGGAGCAACGCATGAGCAACGCACCGGCCCTCACCCGCACCCTGAAGCTGCCCTCGCTGGTCCTGTTCGGGTTGGCCTACCTGACGCCACTGATCGTGTTGGGCATCTTCGGGGTGATCGCCGAGGAAACCGGCGGCGCCTCCTCCGCGGCCTATCTCGTGGCGATGATCGCCATGCTGTTCACCGCCCACAGCTACGGGCGGATGGCCATCACCCACCCCGTTGCCGGTTCCGCCTACACCTATGTGCGCCGCTCCATCGACCCGCGCGCGGGGTTCCTGGTGGGCTGGGCGATCCTGTTGGACTACCTGTTCCTGCCCATGGTGATCTGGCTGATCGGCGGCTCCTACCTCAACGCCCAGTTCCCGGGCATCCCCATGGCCGTGTGGATCATCGGGTTCATCGCCATCACCACCGCACTGAACGTCCTGGGCATCCAGGTCGCCGACAAGGCCAACTACATTCTCATGGCCTTCCAGCTGCTGGTCATCGTCTTCTTCGTCGCCCTGTCGATCTCCCATGTGGCCTCCGGCGCAGGGGCCGGCGGCCTGGTCAGCGCCGGACCGTTTTCCAACCCCACGTCCAGCTTCGGCACCATCACCGCGGGGGCAGCGATCGCCGCCTACTCGTTCCTGGGGTTCGACGCAGTGACCACGCTGACCGAGGAGACCATCGAGCCGCGCAAGAACATGCCGCGCGCCATCATGCTCATCGCCCTGATCGGTGGCGGCATCTTCGTGATCGTCTCCTACACCACCCAGCTGGTCCATCCCGGCGGCGTCTTCGACGATTCCTCCTCCGCAGCCAGCTCCATCGCCCTGCAGATCGGCGGGACCTTCTTCGGCGCGGTGTTCCTGGCAGGACTGGTCGTGGCGCAGTTCGCCTCGGGGCTCGCCGCCCAGGCCAGCGCCTCCCGCCTGCTCTACGCGATGGGCCGCGACTCGGTCCTGCCCAAGGCGGTCTTCGGCCGGCTCAACGCCCGCTTCCACACCCCCGTGGTGAACCTGGTCATCGCCGGTGCCGTCGGGTTGATCGCGATCTTCATGGACGTGGCCACCTCGACGTCGTTCATCAACTTCGGCGCCTTCACCGCCTTCACCCTGGTCAACGTCTCCGTCGTGTTCCACTATGTGCGGGCCCAGCGGGCCGGGTACCGGCTGAATGTCTTCAGCTGGGTCGTGATCCCCTCCATCGGCGCCGTGATCTGCGCCTTCCTGCTCTCCCAGCTCGACGTCCACGCGCTGACCCTGGGCGTGATCTGGTTGGTCGTCGGCGTCGTGGTGCTCGGCTTCATCACCCACGGATTCCGGACGGCACCACCGGAGATGGCCTCCGAGGACATGGCAGGCTAGATACCCACACCACCGCAGGACTCCAGGAAGGGACCCAGGATGCGCATTGCCGTCGGCCAAATGGACTCGGGGCACGACGTCGATGCCAACCTGGCCTCCATCGAGGCCCTCGCGGCGCGGGCCTCGCGGGACGGGGCCCGGCTGCTGGTCCTTCCGGAGTACGCGACGTATGAGAAGAAGGCGGTCGACGCCTCCTTCGTCGAGGCTGCCGAGGCCCTGGACGGGCGGGTGTGCACCGAGCTGGGGCGGATCGCCGCCGCGCATGCGGTGGCCCTGGTCGCCGGGGTCATCGAAACGGGCACGCAGCCAGGCCGGGCCTTCAACACGTTGGTCGCCTTCACCGACACCGGCGAGCTCCGCGCGTCCTACCGGAAGATCCACCTCTTCGACGCCCAGGGCCATGCCGAATCGGATCACATCCAGCCCGCTCCGACTCCCAGCCCGGTGGTGTTCGAGCTCGACGGCCTGCGCTTCGGGCTGCAGACCTGCTACGACCTGCGCTTCCCCGAGCACTCCCGTGCCCTGGCCGATGCCGGAGCCGATGTCCTGCTGGTCTGTGCTTCCTGGGTCCCCGGACCCGGCAAGACCCGCCAATGGGAGGTGCTCACGGCGGCCCGGGCCATCGAGACCTGCAGTTTTGCCATCGGGGGCTGCCAGGCGGCGCCGGTTTCGGTGGGGCACAGCTCTGTCATCGACCCCTTCGGCTCCGTGGTGGGGAGCCTCGGCACCGGCCCGGAACTGCTCCTCGTGGACATCGACCCGGACCAAGTGGCGCTGGCCCGCCGGAGTTTCCCCGTCGCCACCCAGCGCCGGCTCTGACCCCGGAGCCATTCTGTCCCCCTGCGGCGCTAGTCTCGTGGTGGCGCATCAGTGGATTCGCCATCACCCGCATCGTTCCCTTGGAGCCCTCATGTCGCACGACCCGGCCGTACCCGCCCCTGCCCACTCGCAGTCCGCAGCAAATCCTTTCGGCCAAGTTCCCGTCCCCGCACGGGGTACCGCGGCGAAAAGGCTCCCACGCTTCGAACCCGACACCTTCCGCGCCGTGGTGTGGCTGATCGTTGCAGTCACGGCAGTGATCGTTTGGTTCGCTGCCCCCAGCGGTGAGGACGCTGAGAACTGGGTCTCCCAGGTCTCAGCTGCCGATGCCCGGAAGACCATCAACGACGCGTCAGCGGAGGGCGCGCCGCAGCAACAGGTAGTTAATGGCTGGTACGTCGCCGATGTGCTTCCGATCCTCTCCGATCAGAATTCCGCCCTGCACAGTACATTGACGGTGGGACGCATCCCGTCCTTGATGCTGGTGTTTGGCCTCGGCTACTGCGTAGATGTGGTGGGCAGTTCATTCGGACGCGCCAGGCTCCGTCGACGCCAATCGGGAACGCCGGCCGAGGGACTTCAGTCCTGATCCTTCGTGTAGTGGGCGACCAGCTCGCGCTTGAGGATCTTTCCGCTGGGTCCGACCGGGAATTCGCTGACGATCCGCACCACGCGGGGGAACTTGTAGGCTGCCAACCCGTCGGCGGCGTAATCGCGAATCGCCTCCGGTGTGACCTGGCTGTCGGGTACGAGGGTCACTGCCGCGACGACTTCCTGGCCGTGCATCTCATCGTCGATGCCGAAGACTGCGACGTTGGAGATCTCCGCGTGCTTCATCAGGTACTCCTCGACCTCACGGGGGTACACGTTGTAGCCGTTGCGCACGATCATGTCCTTCTTGCGGTCCATGATCCGCAGGTACCCGTCCTGATCCTTGGTGCCCAGGTCCCCTGTGCGGAACCACCCGTCGACCACCGCTTCGGCGGTCGCCTCGGGGCGGTTCAGGTAACCGGCGAAGAGGTTGTGTCCGCGGACCACGAGCTCGCCGAGTTCCCCGCGCGGCAGCAGTTCGATGGCGTCGAAGACCTCGGGGCGAGCGATTTCGACGTCGACGCCCCAGACGGGGGTCCCGACCGTGCCGGGCACCGGCGGACGGCCAACGTGGTTGAACGACGCCACCGGGGAGGTCTCCGTCAGGCCATACCCCTCGTAGATGGTCGAGCCGAAGTTCTCCTCGAAGGCTTCCAAGGCGGCCAGGGGCAGCGAAGCCCCACCGGAGACCGCATAGCGCAACGCCGTCGGCTTCTCCGGCCGGTCGCGGAAGGCCTGCAGCAGCGCGAGGTACATGGTCGGCACCCCGCAGAAGATCTCGATCTTCTCGTCGATCACCATGTCCAGGGCCGCGGTCGGCGTGAACTTGGGCAGCAGGAGGATCTCGGCTCCGGCACGCAGTCCAGCGTTCAGGACGACGGTCTGGCCGAAGGTATGGAACAGCGGAAGGCCGCCGAAGATCCGGTCGCCCTCACGGAAATCAAAGGTGCTGGTCAACAGGACGTTGACCTGCTCGAGCAGGGCAAAGTGGCAACCCAGCGCACCCTTGGGCTTGCCGGTGGTGCCCGAGGTGTAGAGGATCGTGGCGATGTCATCCGGGCGCATGGGCAAGTAGGTGTCGATCGGTTCCGCGGCGGCGGCACGGTCCTCGAGCCGCGGATGTTCCGCTCCCTCGGGAGCCAGCACTGTCAGGACATCGACCCCGGCAGCCTCGGCAGCCAGCGCACCCTGCTCCAGCAACGGGGCGGCGCACACCAGCAGTCCTGCCTCGGCGTCGCGCAGGATGTATTCGATCTCGTGGCGCTTGAGCAGCGCGTGGATCGGGACGACCGTCCCGCCCAAGGCCAGCACCGCGTAGTAGGTGCGGGCAAAGTCGGTGACATTCGGGATCAACACGGCAACCCTCGAGCCCTGCTCCACGCCGGCATCGCGCAGCGCCCCCGCATAGGCACGCGTCTGGTCCCAGAGATCGGCGTAGCTGACCGATTCGCCTCCCAGGGTCACTGCCGGACGATCGGCGAAGCGGTGGGCGGATTCTGCCAGGATGGCAGCAACTGACATGGTGGCGAACATCGCCGCTCCTCTGATCAGGGTGGTCTGTGTCACATCAGTGTGTAATGAAACTGGGGTTCAAGTCAAGAAACTCAGTTCCAGATTCCGGAGGGAATGGCCCTGCGAGGGTATGAGTTCATCGGTGATGACGTCACCTCGCCCGGGCCCGTCATTTCAGTTCTGGGGGTTTGCTGCTTCGCCGTTCTCGCCAGCTCGACGGCGGGACAAGCCTCCGGAAACCAGGCCGACAACGCCTCCGCGAACGACTCCTACGGCAACTGAAGGGCATCCAGCCCCGCCAGGTAGGTGTCGGCGTCGAAATCCCCGACCAGCGTGGACTGGACGATGAACCCCTGGCACAGCCCGAGCATGACCGAACCATACTGACGGGCCCGCACCTCGGGCTCCGGAACACCCTCCGCCTCCGGGCGGGTCAACCAGGCCAGCGCGTAATCCTCGAACATCGACCGCAGCCCGACGGCCGCCGATTCCGCAGCCACCCGCAATCCCGGGTCAGTCGTGGACTCCGCCCAGATCTGGACGATCAACCCGAGGTCCCCCAGGCCCCTGGTCACCCCGCTGATGAAACGGGTCATGATCTCCCGCGGCGGGGGCACCCTGCCGTCGTCGTGCAGCTGGTCCATGATGGACAGCTGGTCTTCGAGCACTTCGCGCACGGCCCGGGCAATGAGCTCGTCCTTGTTCTTGAAGTTCCCGTAGATGGCCCCGGCGGAGAGGCCGGATTCGGCAATGATGTCAGCCATGGACGTGGCCTGGAATCCCTTGCGCGCAAAGCACCGCAGGGCCGCCTGGCTAATTTCCAGTCGGCGGGCCCGGCGGTAGTCGTCAGTGACCTTCGGCATGTCCACCTCGAAAAAGAATGATCGTTCTTGACAGCATTTCCCTCAACGCCCACTATAGAGAACGTTCATTCTTTTTACTAGCGAGGACCTCTCATGTCCAACACCAGCGTCCAGACGCCCCACACCAAGTGGCCGCGCGTCTTCGTGCTCGCCTTCGCCGCCGCCGCCATCGTGGGGATCATCCTGCTGGCCTTCACCTGGCCGGGCTTGAACGCGTCGCCCAAGAACATCCCGGTGGCCATCTCCGGGCCCGACGCCCAGGTCCAGCAGGTGACCCAGGCGCTGGAGCAGAACACCGACGGAGTCTTCGAGATCACCACCGTCGGCAGCCGCGATGAGGCCGTGGACCGCATCCAGACGCGCGACGCCTACGGAGCCATCATCCTGGGCGCGAAGCCCGAGGTCCTCGACGGAGGAGCCAACGGCGCCGCCATCACGCAGATCCTCCAGGGCGTCAGCCAGCAGCTCCAGGGCCAGCTCTCGAAGGCCGCGGGGGCCGCCCACCAGCCGACACCACAGGTGGCCTTCTCCGACATCGTGCCGCTGGTCCAGGCCGACGCGAACGGGTCAGGCCTCGCCCTGGCCTCGTTCCCGCTGGCCATGGGCGGGATGCTCGGCGGCATCCTGGTCTCCCTGGTGGTCGTCGGCAACCGGCGCCGCATCACCGCCCTGGTGGTCTACGCCCTGGTGGGCGGCGTGGTCATCACCGTGTTCATGCAGGGCATGTACGGGGTCCTGCAGGGCAACGCACTGCTCAACGTGCTGGCCTCCGGGCTGGCACTGTTGGGGACCAGCTCGCTGATCGTGGGGCTCAATGCACTGATCGGCACACCGGGCATCCCGGTGGGCGCGGTCCTGACCATGTTGGTGGCGAATCCGATTTCGGGTGCCAACGTCCCGCCGCAGTTCCTGCCGGGCCCCTCGGGCGTCATCGGGCAATGGTTTGTCCCGGGCGCCTCGACCAGCCTGCTGAAGGACATCTCCTACTTCCCCGACGCCAACGCCACCTTCTCCTGGCTGGTGCTGGCGGGCTGGGCGCTGCTGGGCGTGGTCTTCACCCTCGCCGGACATTTCCGCAACCAGGAAGTCGTCCACGTCGCGGGGTCCACGGATGCCGACGTGGCCGCCGGGGAAGCCGGCAGGCACGCCAAGCCGCTGGCCGCGGACGCAGAAGCCGTCGCCGGCCGTGAGGCAGCCACCGGGGCGGGGACGACGGCGAAACACCTCGCCTAGGGATCACACGCCCCAAGTTGCATCCGGCAACCACCACAGCGTAGGAATGGCCCATGGAACAAACCCCGTATTTCGTCACCCGCCAGCGCCTGGTTGCTGCCCCGCCCGCCGCGGTGTTCGACCTGTTGGCCGACCCGGCACAGCACGCGCTCATCGACGGATCGGGGACCGTGAAGGCCTCACGCGACGCGGCTCCCCAGCGGCTCGCCCTGGGATCCGAGTTCGGGATGGACATGCGACTGGGCGTTCCATACCGGATCCAGAACACCGTCGTGGAGTTCGAGGAGGACCGCCAGATCGCGTGGCGCCACTTCAATGGCCACCGCTGGCGCTATGAGCTGGCGGAAGCGCCCGGCGGGACACTGGTCAGCGAGACCTGGGACGCCTCACGCATCAAACACCAGTGGATCCTGCGGCTGATGGGCTTCACCCGCAGCACACCGGGCAACATCGAACGCACGTTGGACCGCCTGGCCGCGCACTTCCAAGGCTCCCACTAGCCGCGGCCAAGCCGCCGCCTACTTGGCCGCGGTCGAAGCCCCGATCGCCCAGACCCGGGGCAACGCGGTCCCGTTCACCGACAGGTCCCCCACCAGGCGGGCCTTGAAGACGTACGGGTTGTGGTTCGAGGCAGTCCGCGCGTTGCGCCAGTGCCGGTCCAGGTTCTTCGTGGTGGACGTCGCCGAGGCGGCCAGGGCGTCGAAGGCGTGTGAAATCGCGTTGACCGACAGCGGGGTCAGCGCCACTTGGGCCTCCGCCGAGGCCAGTTCGGCGGCGTCGTTCACCTGCTCCTCCTGGTCGCCGGTGATCTCCCCGGCCCGCAGCTGGAGCGCCGCGTCGTGGGCGTCCTGCAGGGCAGCGGCCACCTTGTCGACGATCGCCTCGCCGGCGAACCCGGCGGCGGCCAGTTCGCCCACGACCTGCAGGATCTGCGGATCCTCGCGCCACACCGGCGCCGCTGCGTGGCTGAAGGTCCGGGTCCGGGCGCGGACCTCGTCGGAGAACTCGCGCTGGGCCGCCCGGATGCTGCCGGCCTGCACCACCAGCAGCACTGTCTGGTAGAACGCCGTCTGGTATTTGAACCGGGTCTCGAAGTCGATGAGGTTTTCCTCCGTCACCACGGCGTCGGTGAACGTGGAGGATCCGGAGCCGGTGGTCTGCTGGCCGAAGCCATCCCAGTCATCGCCGTGCCGCACCCCGGGCTGGTGGGCGTCGACGGCGGCGATGACGCGGGTGGAGGTGTCGGTGCGTTCGGCGTAGACGTCGATCCAGTCGGCGAAGATGCTGCCGGTGGAGTAGAACTTGGTCCCGTTCACCCGGAACTTCCCCGGTCCCAGATCCGGGGCGGGGACGACCTTGGTCTGCACCTGTCCGACCTCCACGGCACCGATTTCGGTCCACGAGTTGCCGACGAGTTCCCCACGCACGAACCGATCCAGCCAGACATCCCGCCCCGGACCGGGCTCGGCGAGGATGCGGTCCTCGACGAAGGCGAAGTGGGCGCGCAGGGCCTGGGCGATGTTCGAGTCGGCGGCGGCCAGCTCGGTCAGCAGTGCGAAGAGTTGTGGCAGGGAGGCGCCGAGGCCGCCGTGTTCGGCGGGCACACGCAATGCGCCGAAGCCGGCGTCGGCCAGCTCGCGGATCTGGGCGGCGGGCAGCTCGTGGTCCTTTTCCCGTTGGGAGGCACCCGCGGCGATGCGCCCGAAGATGGGGCGGAAGCGGGCGGCCAGCTCCGGGTAGGACGCGGTGGTGGGTTCGGCGGTCTGCTGGGTCATGGTTGCTCCTGGCGTTGGTTCGTGGCTCCTGCTGCCGAAACTAGCCTCCGTCAGGGCGCGTCGGGGCACCGTGACGGCGCATGACGGCCGGTGACCGGAGATGACGTGGGGACACCCCGGAAACTGCTGGTGCCGCCGTCGTACTGTGACTTTTCGACGTCACCCAGGGACACAATCGGTCGCGGGACGTCCATCCCGGTCATCTGCTGTTGCGCAGCCGCCCCGGTTCCTAGCGTGGGGTGCACCGATGACGAACCGGGCGCACGACGCCCTCGACGAAGGGACCACCCATGACCACTACGCTTACCGAGGCACTGGCCACCTCGCCCTGGACCGGCCAGCCGACGCCGGCCACGCCGGCCGCCTGGATCGCCCGGGCCGAGGAGGTCGCCGCGATCCTGGCCGTCGATGCGTTGGAGCGCGACCGGGCCGGGGCCAAACCCGACGCCGAGGTCCAGCTGCTCAAGGACTCCGGCCTCACCCTGCTGCTGGCACCCGCAGAACACGGCGGCGGCGGGCAGGAGTGGACGACGGCGCTGCGCAGCATCCGCGCGGTCTCCGCCGGGGACGCGTCGATCGGGCAGCTGCTGGGCTACCACCTGCTCTGGGCCTGGGCCGTGCGCCTGGTCGGCACCGACGGACAGATTGCCGCCGTCGAGGAGCTCTACACGACGGCGAACCTGTTCTTCGGCGGGGCGGTGAACCCACGCGACAACGATCTGGCGGTCCAGGACCGGGGCGACACCCTGGTGTTCACCGGCCGCAAGTCCTTCAGCACCGGGGCCCGGGTGGCCGACCTGGTGGTCCTCGAAGGGGCGTTGCCGACCGGGGAGCACGTGTTCGCGATCGTCCCCACGGCGCAGGAGGGCATCGTGTTCGCCGGCGACTGGGACAACCTGGGCCAGCGGCTCTCCGAATCCGGGGGCGTGACGATCACCGATGTGGAGATCAGTTGGGCGGAGGCCGCAGGCTTTGTGGACAAGGAATTCCAGCCGCTGGTCTACAACACGTTGAACGTGCCGCTGATCCAGCAGATCTTCACCGCCATCTACCTGGGCATCGCCGAGGGGGCGCTGGCCACTGCCGGGACCTACACGCGGGAGCGGACGCGCGCCTGGCCCTACACGTCGGACCCGAAGGAATCGGCCACCCAGGACCCCTACATCCTGGCCGCCTACGGTGAACTGCGTTCGCGTCTGTGGGCCGGGCAGGCGCTGGCGGAGGCGGTGGATGCCGAGCTCTCGGCCCTGCTGCACGCCCCGCGCGGGGAGGTGACCGCCGAGGCGCGCGGGCAGGTGGCCGTGCGGATTGCCGCCGCCAAGCAGGTAGCCAACGACGTGGCGTTGGAGACGACCAACCGGATCTTCGAGCTCACCGGGGCGCGCGCCACCTCGAACGCCGTGGGCCTGGACCTCTACTGGCGGAACATCCGCACGCACTCGCTGCATGATCCGGTGGCGCACAAGCGCCGCGAGGTCGGCGAATACGAGCTCATCGGCCGGCTGCCCGAACCGTCCTGGTACACCTGAGCCGGCGATCCGCGCTCAGGCGGCGTCGCGGGGCATGAACATGATGACCGCGACGCCGACCAGGCAGATCATCGCCCCGACCACATCCCAGCGGTCGGGGCGGAAGCCGTCGATGGCCATCCCCCAGGCCAGCGATCCGGCGACGAACACTCCCCCGTAGGCCGCCAGGATGCGCCCGAAGTTGGCCTCCGGCTGCAGGGTGGCGACGAACCCGTAGGCGCCCAGCGCCATGACGCCCAGTCCAGCCAGCCACCAGGCCTTGTCCTCCCGCACGGTCTGCCAGATCAGCCACGCCCCGCCGATCTCCGCGACCGCTGCGAGGACGAAGAGGACGACCGACTTGGTGATGTTCATGGTCCCAGTCTTCTCTACTCGTCCGCCGGCAGCTACCGCATTCCGGCATCCGGCGGCAGACTGGGACCAGGGAACCCGAAAGGACCATCATGACCATCCTCGTCACCGGGGCCACCGGGCAACTCGGCGCCCCGACGCTCTCCGCCCTCCGCGCCGCAGGCCAGGACGCCTCCGGTTCCTCCAGCACCGGCCGCCAGGGGCTGCGCCCCGCCGATCTGTTCACCGGCCAGGGGCTGGACGAGGCGTTGCGCGGGGTCGACACGATCGTGCACTGTGCGCAGACCGGTGGCGGGAAGGACCTGCGGCTGGCCCGCAACCTCACGGCCGCGGCCCAACGCGCCGGCGTGGGGCACCTGGTGCTGATCTCGATCGTCGGGATCGAGGACATCCCCCTGCCGTACTACGACCAGCGACTTCAGATCGAGAAGATCGCCGGGGCCTCCGGGGTACCGCTGACCATCCAGCGTGCCACGCAATTCCACCCGCTGATCGACCAGCTCTTCTCCGCCCAGCGCCGCCTGCCCGTGGTCTTCGCGCCGGCGGCCAGGTTCCAGACGATCGCCGTGCCCGAGGTGGCGCAGCGGCTGGCCGAACTGGCCGCCGGCGACCCGCAGGGCCGCGTGGATGACATCGGCGGCCCCGAGCAGCTCGACGTCGGTGAGCTGTACCGGCAGTGGCGCGCGGCCCGGGGCGGGCGACGCCCCGCGGTCCGGATCCGCTTGCCGTTCCTGCGGGCGTTCAAGGGGCTCGACGCCGGTGCCAACCTGGTGCCCGGGGAGCCCTATGGACGCCAGAAGTTCACCGAGTACCTGCGGGCGCGGGCGACCCCGTGAGCGGCTACCGGCAGGTGGCCGGGCTCGGCAGTTCCTTCGCCGCCGGGCCAGGCATCGACCCCGTGGTCGACGCCGCGGCCCGCCAATCTGGCAGGAACTACGCGCACCTGCTGGCCGGGGACCTCGGGGCGCGCATCACCGATCTGAGCGTTTCCGGGGCCACGACGGCCACCATCCTGGAGCGCCGCCAACGGGTGGGACTGCGCTCGTTCCCGCCCCAGCTGGGCCTGCTGCCGCCGGACGCCGACCTCATCACCGTCACTGCAGGTGGCAACGATCTGCACTACGTGGGTTCGCTGCTCCGGTGTGCGGTGACCGGGTCGCTGCGCGGCAACCGGTGGATCGGCCCGGTCGCCCGCCGCTTCCCCGCACCCCGGGTCCCCCGGCCCTCCGCGACCGAGGTGCGGCAGGCCGCGGACGGGCTGTCCCGCGTCGTCGAGGCGGCCCGGCACCGGGCACCGGGAGCCCGAGTGGTCCTGGTGGACTACCTGACCCTGTTGGGCGAGGACACCGAACCGGGACGGGATGTCCCGTTCGACCGGGCCACCGTGGAACAGATCCGGGCCATCGGCGCTGAGGTGGCACGGGCGTTCGAGACCGCCGCGGCGTCCACGGGCGCGGGCCTGGTGCGGGCCTCGACGCTCAGCGTGTCCCACGGCGTGGGGGCCGCGGAGCCGTGGGTGAACTCCCTGGGTCCGCGGCCCAGCGCGTTGGCTTCCTCGTTCCACCCCAATGCGGCGGGAATGCGTGCCGTCGCCGACGCCGTCCTCGCCACCGTCGCAGGCTGAGGCTCCCCCGCCCACACCGCTACCGCCGGTCTCAGTCGTGCAGGATGAGCTGGAACATCTCATGGTCCTGCCACCGGCCGGCAATGCGCACGTAGCGCGGGGCAAACCCGATGTGCTCGAAGCCGAGCTGGTGCAGGACACGTTGGGACCTCTGGTTCCCCGGCAAGGTCTGGGCCTCGAGCCGGTGCAGCCCCAGCACGGTGCGGGCTAGCTCGATGACCGCCTTCAGGGTGCTGGTCATGATGCCCCGGCCCTGGTACTGCTCGTCGATCCAATACCCCACGGCGGCGCTTTCGAAGGCCCCGTGGGTGATGCCTGACAGGGTCGCCTGGCCGATCACCGCATCCGCGTCGAACAACGCCAACGGCAACGACCGCCCCGCTTCCCGGTCCTGCATCTGCTGGCCCAGCAGGGCTTGCTGGCCGGCCTCGGTGTAGAACGACTCGGGGCGGACCGGCTCCCACGGCTGCAGGTAGTCCCGGTTCCGGCGGTGGGCATCGGCCACCGCCGCCGCGTCTTCTGGCGTGGTCGGTCGCAGGACAAACCCATCGGCAAGCTGGATGGCAGGGATCACGAAACCGATGCTACCGGGTGACCGCTGCTACTGGGCCGTCCCACCGATGCACTGCAGAGCACGACGCCGGGACCCGGCTGGCGTGCTCCGGGACGGTTCCTAGAATTCGACCTTCTGGGACTGGCCGATATCCGGCTGTTCGTCCGATCCGCGGGCCTTGATCTTCTCGATGACCGCGGTGAGCGGTCCGGCCTTTGTCTCCCAGTATTGGGCGGATTCGACCTCGACCCGCAGCAGGGCGACTTCCGGTGAGTCGATGCCATGGGGGAACCAGGCATCCATGGCGGAGGTCCAATGCTCCTCGAGTTTGATCCGGTCCTCCACGATGTGTCCGCTGCCCGAAATGGAGACCCAGGTATTTTTGGTCTCGAAGGCAACGTTGACCTCCGCGGCCTTCTGGATCTGGGAAGCCTGCGGGGATTCCTTGGAAAAGACGAACCAGAGGTCGCCCAAGAAGTCGGTATCCTGCGTGGTCATCGGACGGCTGATCAGCTTGCCGTCCGTCGACACGGTGGTCAGCATCGCAGTGTCGGCTTCTCGGAGCAGCGTCGCGAGCCGGATCATCGGATCGTTCTCAGTCATGCGATCACCCTTTCCTGGGGTGTGGGTCCTCGGGCACCGGACGGTGCACGGCCCACGCTACGTCCCCCGAGCGTCCACGTCACGGGTTCGAGGGTGGGACGCAGCAGTTCAGCCGACGTCGACGGTGACGACGGCGCCGCCCTCCGCGCCCGGACGCGCCACCCGGGAGACGCAGACACACATCTGCGAGGCCGCATCCTGTTGCCGTTTGCTGTAGAAGACATCGCGGTGGTCCACGGTGCCGTCCAGGTCGAGGATCTTGACCTGGCACAGGCCGCACTCGCCCTTGCGGCAGTCGAACATCATCTCCACTCCGACCTCTTCGAGCGCCTCGAGCATGGAGCTGCCAGCCCCGACAGTTGTCTCGACGCCCAGGCGGGGAATCCGTACGGTGAACTCCTCCGGGTCGTACCAGCCGGAGTTCCCGAAGGTCTCATAGCGCAAGTTGGGAGCGTCGAGCCCGGCATCGATCCAGCCGCGCCGGACGGCGTCCATGAGGCGGATGGGCCCGCACATGTACAGTTCGGTTCCAGCTTCCAGCGAGGAGAGGAGGTCCGGTACCTTCAACGCCGTCCCCTCGGCATCGACCTGGACGGAGATCCGGTCGCCGTGTTCGGCCTCGAGATCGGCGAGATAGGCCATCGCATCCCGGCTGCGGCCGGCGTAGACCAGCCGGTAGTCGGCCTGGATGGACTTCAGCACCCGGGCCATGTGGGCGATCGCCGTGATGCCGATCCCTCCGGCGAGCAGGACGTAGCGGGGAGCCCCGACGCGCAAAGGGAAGTTCTGCAGGGGCCGGGTGATCCGCAGCCGGGCGCCCGGCTGCAGGGTGTGCATATGGACGGAGCCACCGCGCGAGGCCGGTGCGCGGAAGACGCTGATGGCCAGCCGACGCCCGCCGTCAACGGAGTCGACGATGGAGTACGAACGGGTAGCCGGTTCCCCCTGGATCGGAACAATGAGGTCCAGATGGGAGCCGGGTGCTGCATGGACCGGGAACTCGGGTTCGATCACGATCCGACGGATGTTCTCGGCGACGTCGCCGGCCTCGACGACGACGGCGTCCTGCCACACTGCTGTGCTGTTCACTGCCATGGTGTTCCCCGTCCTACTTCTGGGCGATGGCGGCCGGGCGGCCTTCGGCGTCGAGCATCTTCTCCAGGATCCTGCGGACCCACATGCCCCCGGCGTCGATGTTCAGGCTGTAGAACTGGTGGTCCGGGTTGGCGTCAATGGCCTCCTGCTGGGCCTTGAGCATGGTCTCGTCCTCGCCGAAGACCCCGTGGACGCCGTCGCGCAGTTGGGTGGTGATCAGCTGGCTCTCCAGCCGGTAGTTGCGCATGAATGCCCAGAAGTAGTGCGATGTCCTGTCGGTTTCCGGGGTGATGGTGTTCATGACGTAGCCGTTGACGCCCTGGCTGCGGTCCCCCTCGTGGGCTCCGGTGCCGGCCTGGGCCACGCCCACGTCGATACGGATGGTTCCGGGTGCCTCGAAGTGGATGATTTGCCAGCGGTCGACCTTGCCGGTGAAGCCGGGGAACTTGTCGCGCATGTTCTTCAGCCAGAAGGGCGGGGCGTCGATATTGAACATCCAGCGCGAGACGGTGACCCGGTTGCCGTCATGGGTGGTCTCGAATTCGGAGTCGCTGAGCTCTTCCTGGCCGATCGAGGAGGCGTGGACGAACTCCTCATGGGTGAGGTCCATCAGGTTGTCCAGGATGAGCTGGTAGTTGCATGCGGCCTGGATGGTTTCGCCGTCGCCGGCCCATTCCCCGGAGTCCATCTGCGACATGTCCGGCACCAGGTCCGGGTCGGCCTGGGTTGGATCGCCCAACCAGACCCAGACGTAGCGGTAGCGCTCGACCACCGGGTAGGACGGCACGGTGGCGCTGGGGTTGATGGTCTCCTGGGCGGGCATGGAGATGCAGCGGCCCGCGGAGTTGTAGACGATGCCGTGGTACGGGCACTGGATGCCGTCGGCACCAATGGTCTTGCCCATCGACAGCGGGGCCAGCCGGTGCCAGCAGGCGTCGGCGAGCGCGGTGGGGCGTCCGTCCTCCGTGCGGAAGAGGGCCAGCGGCTGGTTGGCGATGCGCCGGGCCATCGGCTTGCGGGTCACCTCATGGTCCCAGGCGGCGACGTACCAGGCGTTGAGCGGGTAGTTGAAGACCTTGGCGGTGGTGGATCCTGCGGATTCCGCGGGTGGTCCCCCGGGAGCGGTGTGCGGTGCGGCGAAGGCGGTCATGGGTGGTCCCTTCATGAGTCCTCCGGAACGACGAGCACATCCGGGCGACTACCTATGTTGATAGTGGTGTGGCGTGGACCACAGACTAACTATGAACATAGATAGTTGGCAAGATCGGGTCCCCAGCGCGCGGGATCGTGACGGACAGCGGGCGCGCCGGGACACGCCCACTCAGGCGACGGTGACGGGGATGCGCCTGACCAGACGCTGGATGGCAGCGGCCACGACGTCCGGCCGTTCCAACGGCGGGGTATGACCGCAGCCTTCGAGCACGGTCAGCCGGGCTGCGGGGAACACCGTGGACCAGGCCCGCGCATCGTCGACGGATCGCTTGGCGTCCAGGGCGCCGTGCAGCACCTCAACCGGCAAATCCTCGAGCGCTTCGCACTCCAACAGGTCAGTGGCCGCCTGGTCGGCAAGGATGGCGGCGGTCTGGGCGCCGCCGATGCGCCGACCGTACTCGACCATCGTGTGGATCCACCCCTCCGGGCTGCCGGGCGGGACGTTCTTGCGAGCAAACCCGTCCCACAGGGCATCATCCATGGGGCCGGTCAGCCGCTCCAGCATTCCCTCGACGGCCCCATGACCGACCATGTTGGGCCCCGAATTGATCAGCACCAGCCCGGCCACGAGGTCCGGGCGGCTGAGCGCCGTCAGCGCAGCAATGGCACCGCCGGTCGAGTGGCCGACCAGGATCGTCGGACTCCCCGTGTTGAGCTGCGCGATCACGTGGGCAACCGTGGCGTCCAGCCCACACGGCCGGACGGCGTCCATCCAATCCAGCAACGTCGCGGTGGCACCGTCCGGCGTCGCCACGGCGTCGAAGCACGACGGCGGCATGAGGGTGCCGGGAATGAAGACCACCTCGGAACCGGATCCGACATCTCCTCCTCGTCCTGCCGCCGGAGGGAAGGCGCTAGGCATTCTTCCGCAGCACGTTCTTTTGCACCTTCCCCGTGGACGTCCGCGGCAGATCCTGCGAGAAGTGGATGGTCTTCGGGACCTTGAATCCTGCCAGGAGCGTGCGGGCATGCTGCTGCAGCGCTTCCGCGCTGACCGTCGACCCGCTGGCCCGGATGACATAGGCGACCGGGGTTTCGCCCCATTTTTCGTCCGGCACGCCGATCACCGCCACGTCGAGGACCTCCGGGTGGTCGGCCAATGCCTGTTCAACCTCGACGGTGGAGATGTTCTCGCCGCCGGAAATGATGATGTCCTTGGCCCGGTCCTTGAGCTGGATGTAGCCATCGGGATGCATGACCCCCAGGTCCCCGGTATGGAACCATCCGCCGGCAAATGCCGCAGCGGTGGCCTCGTCGTCGCGGTAGTAGCCGATCATGACATTGTTCCCTCGGAGGACGATTTCCCCCATGGTTTCGCCGTCGGCGGGCACATCTTGCATCTCGGTGTCCACGATGCGTGCCGATTCGGCCTGGACCATGCCCACGCCCTGCCGGGAGACTTTCTGGGCCCTGGCATCGACGTCCAATTCGTCCCACGCGTCCTGGTATTCACAGATGGTGTAGGGGCCGTAGACCTCCGTGAGGCCGTAGACGTGGACGACCTCGATGCCCAGCGCCTGGAGCTTGCGGATGATGGTCGGCGACGGAGGCGCACCTGCCGTGGTGATCTTGATGCCACGATCCAGGACGTGGGCCCGGGGAGCATCGGCGATGATGGAACAGACGGTCGGGGCCCCGCACAGATGCGTGACGTCCAGCTCGTCGATCGCCTGCCACACGGTGTCCTCGCGCACGGCGCGCAGGCACAGGTGGGTGCCCCCGGCGGCGGTGACCGCCCAGGGTGTGCACCAGCCGTTGCAATGGAACATCGGCAGGGTCCAGAGGTAGCGGGTGTGCGCATCAAAACCCTGGTGGAAGGCCTCCCCCATCGAGTTCAGGTAGCTGCCGCGATGCGAGTACAGCACCCCCTTGGGCTTTCCGGTGGTCCCCGAGGTGTAGTTGAGCGTGATGGGGGCGCGTTCGTCGGCGATGGCGTAGCCGAGATCCGGCCCCGTGCCGGTGGCGATGAATTCCCCGTACGTGGAATCCACGGCAACATCCGGCCGTGTCCCGGAGAACTCGGGGTCTTGGATCTCGATGAGCTCCTCCAGGGTGGGGATCGCGGTCCGCAGCTCGGCCGCGGCATCCAGGAGTGCGGAATCCACGAAGAGCAGCTTCGTGGCCGAGTGCTCCATGATGTACGCAAGCTCCCGGGCCGAAAGCCTGGTGTTCAGCGCGACCAGCACTCCTCCTGCCAACGGGACCGCATAGTGGGCGATGAGCATCTCCGGGATATTCGGGGCCAGCACCGCGACGCGATCGCCGGGGTCGATGCGCGCCGCCAGCGCCCGGGCCAGCTGCTGCACCTCGGCTCCAAACGCGGCGTAGTCGTAGGACCGCTTCCCGTGGACGATCGCTTCCTGGGAGGGATACACCTCGACCGAACGCTGCAGGAAGCGCAACGGTGTCAGTTCCGAGTGGTTGGCCAGTCCGTTCATGCTCATGGGGGATCCTCACGTGTTCCGGTATTCGTCGGTTTCCTGCCGCCCGCACCCTGGAACCTGTGACGGAGGCGACATTCACCGTCCAGACTAGAGGTTCCAGAACCCGGTTTCATGTTTTGGAATCGCCCGTCACCTGTAGGCCAGCCCGCGTTTCGGCGGAACGGCGTTGCCTGCCTGTCGTTCGCGTATCTCGGCAGACCATGATCCCCGGCAACGTCATACATGACCCCTGATCAACCGGTGGGGCCGCGGCGGCGATAGCATCGAACCCATGCCCGAGAGCCGCAGGACCCCAGCTCCGGGCCAACCCACCCCGTTCCCGCCACTGCTGCTGATCGCCCTGGGCCTGCTGACGATGGCCGGGCCCGTCGCGACCGACCTCTACCTGCCGGCCTTCCCGGCGATGGCCCGCGAGTTCGACGTCAGCGCCTCCACCATCCAGCTCACCCTGACCGGGTTCCTGCTGGGCATGGGCGCCGGCCAGTTGTTCTTCGGTCCGCTCTCGGACCGGTTCGGGCGCATCCGTCCGCTGCTGATCGGTTCATCGGTCTTCGTCCTCTCCTCCGTGGCCGTCGCGCTGGCGCCGACCATCGAACTGCTGATCGGCTCCAGGTTCCTGCAGGGACTCAGTGCGGCAGCCGGCGTCGTACTGGCCCGCGCCGTGGTCTCCGACCGTGCCGTGGGCGGGCAGGCGGCCCGGCTGTTCAGCATCATGATGACCATTTCCGGCGTGGCCCCGGCCCTGGCGCCGAATGTCGGCAGCCTGGTCTTCACGGCTGCCGGTTGGCGGGCGGTCCTGTGGGCGATCACCCTCATGGCGGCGCTGATGCTGCTCGGGGCGCTCTGGCAGGTCCGCGAGTCCCTGCCCGTTGAACGACGCCGCACCGGGCACCTGTTCGGCGGGTTGGGCGAGGCCATCAAGCACCGCCGGTTCGTGGGCTACATCGTGCTCTTCGGCGCCTCCTTCGGGATGCTGATGGGCTACATTTCGGCGTCCCCGTTCATCTACCAGGGCGTCCTGGGGCTCTCCCCCACCGTATTCGCGCTGCTCTTCGGGGCGAACGCGCTGGGCATGATGGCCTGCGGGCTCATCTCCGCCCGCATCGCCACGCACATCCCGCTGCGCCGCACCGTCACCGCAGCGGTCACCGCCCTGATCTGCACCGGCACCGCCTTCACGCTCTGCGCACTGCTCGGGGCACCCGGGTGGACGCTGGCGGCGCTGGTCTTCCTGACGACCTGCTCCATCGGCTTCGTCATGGGCAACACCACCTCGCTGGCACTGGCCGAGGTCAGGCACGTCTCCGGCAGCGGATCCGCCTGGCTCGGCGGCGCCCAGTTCACCCTCGGCGCCATCGTCTCCCCGCTCGGCGGATTGAGCGGCGGACACAGTGCCCTCCCGCTCGGGCTGGTGCTGCTGGGCTGCTCACTGCTGGCCGCCGGCGCCCTGTACTCCACCCGCGACCGCTTCCACCCCTTCGCCGCGACGGGAGCCCAAAGATGACGCGGGCCACCGGGCGTTCAGCGCTGCCGTGGGTGATCGCCGGGATCGTCATGGTCGCGTTGAGCCTGCGCGCCCCGATCATCGCCCCCACCGCGGTGATCGCCCAGATCCGCGAGGGCACCGGCCTTTCCGCGGCCGGCGCCGGCCTGCTGACCGGGCTGCCGGTGCTGCTTTTCGCGATCGCCACCCCGCTGGCCACCCGCATCATCCGCAGACATGGCCCCGAGACCACCGTTGCCCTGTGCCTGGCCGGCGTGCTGGCGGGCACGCTGATCCGCTCCTCCGGCCCGGCAGTGGTGGTGTTGGCCGGCACCGCGCTCATCGGGGCGGCCATGACGCTGGGCAACATCGCGGTGCCCGTGCTGATCCGCCGCGACGTGCCGTGGAACAAGGTCTCCGCGGTCACCGGCGCCTACTCGGCGACCATGAACGTCGGATCCATGGCCGTGCTGCTGGGGACAGCCCCGCTGGCGGATTTCGCCGGGTGGCGGTGGGCGATCGCCGCGTGGTCGATCATCACGGCGATCGGGTTGGGCTATTGGCTGGTACGACGCCGGAGCGCACCCGCCGCCGTCATCGCACCAACTCTCCCGGCTGGCTCCCCGGCCGCCGCCACGCCCCTCGCCCCGGAGCGCACCCCCGCGCAAAAGGCACACACCCGGCGGATCGTGGCCCTGCTCGTCTTCGCCTTCTGCGGCCAGTCGGCCGCCTACTACGCCACCACCGCGTGGCTGCCGCTGATGCTCAGCGAGACGCGTGGGCTCGCGCCGGCAGCCTCGGGGGCTTCGGCGTCCCTGTTCCAGGTGGCGGCGATCATCGGGGCGTTCGGGGTGCCGCTGGTTGCCGCGCGGTTCCGGCTGTGGGTCCCCGCCGCCATCCTGGCCGGATTGTGGATCATCCTGCCGGTGGGCCTGCTGGCGGCCCCGCAGGCGTTTGTCCTCTGGTCCATCATCGGGGGCGTCGCCCAGGGCGGCGGGTTCACCGCGATCTTCTCCGTCATCCCGCGGATCTCCCACAGCGATGGGGAGGCGGCCTTCGCCTCGGCACGCATCCAGGGCGGCGGCTACCTGGCCGCCACCGCGGCTCCCCCGGTGGCCGGCTGGCTGAACACCGCCACCGGCGGGTGGACGGCCCCGCTGCTGCTGGTGCTGGTCGCGACGTTGGCGTTCACCGTGGGCACCGTGTGTGCCACCCGGATGTCCGACCGGAACTGATCCGGCCGGGTTCAGTCCCCCAGCCAGCCGGGGCGCAGCGCGTTCACTGCCTGCCGGGCGGCGCGCCCGATGGCTGCGTCCACCACGGGAAGCGCTGGTTCGCTGCGTGCTGCCCGGGTGAACACCGCGACGGCGATCGGCGCCTCCCCCGGATGCTCCACCACGCCGACCTCGTGGCGCAGCCGGCCGATGGTGCCGGTCTTTCCCGCGACCATGACCCCGGGCTGCGCGAAGCCGGAGGCCAGCCGGTGGCGGAAGAGCTGCCGGGTCATCGTCGCCTGCAGGTCGGCCGTCTCCGCGGACGAGGCCAGCCGCCCCTCCCACAGTCCTGCCAGCAGCGCCACCATGTCCGCCGCCGTCGTGCTGGAGACAAACGCCGGATCGTGGGCCCCCACATCCAGTGACGTGTCCTCGCGCATCGCCGACAGCGCCTCCCCCAGGGTGGTGGTGCCGGTGGCCTCGAGCAGCCATTCGTGCATGCCGGCGGTGCCGAAGCGCACCCGCGTGCTCCGGCAGCCGGCGTCGTGCAGGACCGCGTCCACCGCGGGCAGGCCGACGCGGGCCAGCAGCAGGTCGGCCGCCGCGTTGTCGGAGACGGCCATCATCGAGACGGCCAGGTCCCGCAGGGACATCCGGGCCGGGTGGCGCAGCAGGCTGATCCCGCTCGCCCCGGCGGTGACGGTCCCCGGATCCACGTCCACGGTCCCGGTCGGATCCAGCCGTCCGGCATCGAACGCCCGGGCCAGCGCGATCGCCAACGGCAGCTTGTACACCGAGGCCATGGCCACCGGCTGGTGGGCACCGACCGACACGCACGACGACGGCTGCTGGCTCCCGGGACTGGCCACGGGGGCCGCGTGGAGCCACCCCTCGCATCCGGCGTCGGCGAAGGTGGCACGGATCGCGGCTTCCGCGCGCGCCGTGGCGGTGCTCCCGGGATCTCGGCCGTTCACAGCGTCCGCAGGGCCCGGCGCAGGGCGGTCTCGACGCGTTGGGCCCGGCCCCCCATCAGCGCCGCCGTCAGCGCCGCCACCAGCACCGCCATCCTCGGCCGCGCCGGGCCGGGACAGCACGGCGAACGAGAGCCGGACGCCCGGCAACGCCCGGGCCTCGATGCCGCGGGGCAGCCGTTGGCCCCGCAGGACCACCGCCACCGCCGCACCCGCTGCCACCAGCGCCAACCGCTCCGCGGGGCGCACCACCGCGCGGTAGCCGGGTTCCAGTCCCAGGCCGGCCAGCTGGTCGGCCAGCGCGTCGAACGCCGGGGGGTTGTCGGTGCGCGGCAGCGTCGAGCAGACCAGGAGGCCATCGCGCACCGCCTGGATGCCGCTGCCCGCCGGGAGCGCCAGCGCGGCGTCGATGCGCAACGGCTTCGAGGCCTCCAGCCCACCGGAGACCACCGGCCCGTCGACGATGCCGTGGTCCAGCGTCCCCTCGCGCAGGCCGGTGACGATGGACCGCGCCGGTTCGATGACGGGTTCGGCGGCCACCGGGTCACCGGGTCCGCGCAGCGTATGGAGCACCGTGGCGACGACGTCGTCGGGGACGGAGCGTGAGAAGCCCAGGCGCATCCGGCCCGGTGCGGCGGCCGCCTCGCGGGCCACCGAACGCAGCCGCCCGGCCTCGCTGGAGAGCAACCGGGCCCGCGGCAACAGCTCCCGGCCACCGGAGGTCAGGCGCACCCCGGCGGGAGTGCGGTCGAACAACCGCACGCCGAGGTCCTCCTCGAGCCGGCGGATGCTCTGCGATACCGGAGGCTGGGCGGTGCCCAGGGCCTCGGCCGCGACCCCGATGCCGCCGTGGTCCGCAGCGGCAATGAAGTATTCGAGCGAGCGCAGCAGGTTGATGCCTGCACCACGTTCCCCTGCCATGACGCCTCCCGTCTCGCCCCACCCCACGGTGCCATAGCGCCGGGCAATGCCCAAGCCCGGCAGATGGTGTTGGCGGCAGTACGCGCCCTGGTGTTCTGCTGGTCCCGACGGCGGCCACCCGGGCCGCCGCGCACGCTGGGAGGCACCATGGACACGTCAACGACCACCGGACCCGCACGCCGCAAGGTCCTCTGGGGGGCAGGTGGAACGCTGGCCGCCGCGCTGCTGGCCACGGGAACGACGGCGGGGCCCGCGGCTGCCGCCCCCGGCGCCGCCCCAGCCACCCCCGGTGCGGCACGGGCCCTGTCCCGACGGCTGAGGGCCCTTGAACGCGAATATGACGCCCGGCTCGGTCTCGCCTATCTGGAACCGGACCGGGGCATTGCCTTCGGCTATGGGCAGACGCACCGGTTCGCGATGTGCTCGACGTTCAAGGCGTATGCAGCCGCCGCGTTGCTTCAGGGGCGCGACGCCGGCCGCACCGACCTGCACTCACCCGTAGTGGTGGGAGCGGACGGGATCGTGGTCAACTCCCCGGAGTCCACGGAGTTCGCCGGGTACACCATGCCCCTGCGGTGGTGCTGCAAGGTCGCCCTGACGCATAGCGACAACACCGCAGGAAACGTCATGCTCAAGCATCTGGGCGGACCCGGCGCGGTGACCGGCTTCGCCCGCAGGATCGGCGATGCCCAGACGCGGCTGGACCGCTGGGAACCCGAGCTCAACAATGCGGTCCCCGGGGACCTGCGGGACACGAGCACCCCCCAGGGGCTGGCCACCGGGATGCGGGCGTTGTTGCTCGGCGGCGCGTTGTCCGTCCCGGCCCGGGCCGAGCTGGTCGTCTGGTTGGACGCCAATGTCACGGCGCCGCGGATCCGGGGCGGCCTGCCCGAGGGGTGGACCGCGGCGACGAAGACCGGCGCTGGCGACTTCGGCACGGTCAACGATGCGGGGCTGGTCCGCGGCCCCGGGAACCGGCAGGGAATCCTGGTGGTGATGAGCAACCGGGAGCACCGCGGCCGGGACGCAACCGGCAGCAATGCCGTCGTCGCCGCCGCGGCGCGGGCTGTGCTCTCCGCGCGGTGGGGGTAGGCCACCGCCTGACGGTCTATGCCTTCTTGCCGGCCAGCACCTTGGCTGCGGCGGTCCCGCGGGCGCCGGTGCACCGGGTCGTGTAGGAACCGCCGTAGCGCTTATCGGCGCCCATCCGGTAGGCCATGCAGTCGGCGAGCATCTCGACGCCGTTGCCCTTGCCGTAGATCTTGTCGAGCTTCTTCTCCCCGGCGTCGATCGAATCGCCGTAGACCTTGAACGTGCGGATGTGCGCGCATTCGTGCAGGGCGATGTACTGCATGATCTTGCCGGGGGTGAGCGTCCGAGCAAGCTCGATCTGCATGTTCGGGTACGTGGAGAAGCTGGTGTTCTGCCGCGGGTTGGAGGACAGGGTGATCACCTGGCGCGGGCAGTAGGACTTCATGTAGGTGTAGGCGGTCCGAACGGCGCCGCGGTAGTCGCGCGGGTTCATGTGGCGCACCGTGGTGACGCGCGAGGTCACCCCGCGTTCCGCCGTCGTCCCGGAGACCTGGTAGCGGTACTTGCGGGTCACCGTGGCGGTGGTCGATGGGGTCGTGAACTTCGCGAGGCCGTAGCCGGGACCGTCCGTGGTGCGGCGGGCGATGGTGGTCCACTTCGTGCCGCGCAACACCTGCAGCGAGATGGTGCGACGGCTGAACTGGCCGAAGACGACGACGGTGTCGCTGGTGCGCTCGCCGGCGGCAATCCGGCCGCCGATACGGGTGAACAGGCGGTTGTCGGCGGCGTTGGTCCACGCCTCGGTGGCCACCCGCCGATACGTGGAAGCCCGCGCGGGAGTGGTCGCGATGGTCTTGCCCCGGCGGATGATGGCGGCGCGGAAATTGGAGGCGCCTTCGCGCTGGAAACGATACTTGGCCCGCGTGCTGGTGGCCGGGCCGGCCAGGGTTTGGGTGGAAACGGTGGTCCACTTCGTGCCGGTCCTGCGTTGGAGCAGCACGCGGTCCCCGGTGCGGAGGCTGCCGCGGAGGGTGAAGTACTTGGTGATCTGGTGCCGCGGCGAGACCGAGGTCAGCGACAGTGCCGCGGTGCGTCCGGCAGCCGGCTGGACGGTCCCGATGGGCAGTCCGGCGGGTGCGGTGGCGACCGCTGTGCCGGTGCCCAGGGCCACGACCAGGCTTGCCGACAGCACTGCCAGCAAGGCGACGACAACGGGTGACCTGCGCACGGCGGCCCCTTCTCCCACGGAGCCTCGGCTCCCCCAATATGCACGGCGTCGGAGGCATTCCAGCCACCAACTGGCAGCAGCTTATGGCACCGGGGAGGGCACCACGGCCAGGTGCCCATAACGTTTTGGCACCACTGTCGCATCGGGAACATCCTGCCTCCTGCGACGCTCCGGAATCAGCGCGATTTAAGGGCCAGCGTGGCACCGAATCCGAGCAGGGCCGTGCCGGTCACGCGGTCGGTCCAGCGGATGAATCCGGGGCGCTGGAACGTGCCGCGCACCAGGTGGGTGCCGTTGATGATCAAGGAGAACCAGGCCAGGCCGAGCACGTTGTGCACGCCGGCCAGCGCAATGCCCATCAGCAGCGTGGAGGTCCCGTCGGGGATGAATTGCGGGATCATCGCGATGTAGAAGATCCCGACCTTGGGGTTGAGCAGGTTCGTACCGGCACCCTTGGCCCATGAGAGCAGCAGGCCGCCGCGTCCTGCGGGGGCCTGCTGTCCGGAGACCACCGCGGCGGGCCTCCGGTTGAAGGAGCGCCACAGCATGGTGGCTCCGAGCCAGGCCATGTAGGCGGCTCCGGCGAGCTTGAGCACGGTGAACGCCGTTTCCGACGCGGCGAGCAGGGCGGATGCGCCGACCGCGGCGGCAATACCCCACGCCATGGCCCCGGTATTGATGCCCAGTGCGGTGGCATAGCCGTGCAGGCGCCCCTGGCTGATGGAGGAGCGCAGTACCAGCACCGTGTCGAGCCCCGGGATGATGGTCAGCAACGCGGCGACTACGGCAAAGGACAACAGGGCCTGGGCAACGGTCATAGGTGCAGGTTTTTCGGCGTCAGGCGCCGTGCCCCGCCATCGTTCCCTGGGTTTCGCGGCCGTCCGCTGACGGGTTCACATCGTCGCGGTTCGCGCGGTCCTTCTTGATGACGGCGGCTACCAAAGCGCCCACCAGTCCGAGCCCGATGACATTGGCAATGATCGTGAACAACATGCTGTGAGTTCCTCCCCAGTCGTGATCGTGTCGTCGACACCGGCAGGGTTCGTCCAGCGAATCTGCCTTATTTCACGGTAACGCCCCACACTGGGTACCGGCTGGTAGATGACCGGCCGCGTCGTGGTGCCGTTGGGCACAGTACCGGGCGGCACCGCCCTCGGGTGCCCGCCCGGTCGCCACCTTGCCCTACTGCGCCGCGGCGGCGACCTTCGGTTGCCAGCGCAGGTGCGGATCCTCGGTCGGCTCTGGTTCGCGCAACAGCGAGAGCCGCGGGCGGACCGCGTCGGTGCGGGCGCTCGGTGGCTTGCGCCGGCCGGCCCGGAACTGGTCGACCCACTCGGCGCCGTCGCCACGGTAGTCCTGTTCGGCCGCCGCGTGCAGCGTCCACTGCGGGTCATAGAGGTGCGTGCGGCCCAGCGCGATCAGGTCGGCGCGTCCGGCGAGCAGGATGGAGTTGGCATCGTCATAGGAGGAGATGGCACCAACGGCGATGACGGTGGCCCCGGCGGGGGCGGCCACCTCCTGGCGGATCCGGTCGGCGAACGGGGTCTGGTAGCTGCGCCCGAAGGCCGGCTTCTCCTCCGCGTCGATCTGGCCGGTGGACACGTCGATGCCCGCGGCGCCGTGGGCGATGAAGGCCCGGGCGATCTCCACGGCGTCATCCGCGGTGTTGCCTCCATCGATCCAGTCGGTGGCGGAGATGCGCACGGTGACCGGCTTGTCCGACGGCCAGGCGGCGCGGACGGCGTCGAAGACCTCCAGCGGGAAGCGCAGCCGGTTTTCCCGGCTGCCGCCGTATTCGTCGGTGCGCTGGTTGGACACCGGCGAGAGGAACCCGGAGAGCAGGTAGCCGTGGGCCGCGTGGACCTCGAGCAGGTCGAAGCCGGCGTCGGCGGCACGGCGGGTGGCGGCGACGAAGTCGGCGATGACCGTCTCCATGCCGGCCCGGTCGATTTCCCGGGGCGCGGTGTTTTCCGGGCTGTAGGGCAGGGCGCTGGGAGCGAGCGTCTCCCAGTTGCCCTCGGGCAGTGGCTGGTCGATCCCCTCCCACATCAACCGGGTGGAGCCCTTGCGGCCGGAGTGGCCCAGCTGGACGCCGAGCTTGGCGCCGGAACGTCGATGGACGAACGCGGAGACCCGCGACCAGGCCTGGGTCTGCTCGTCGGTATAGAGCCCGGAACAACCGGGAGTGATCCGCCCCTCGGGCGAGACGCAGACCATCTCGGTCATCACCATCCCCGCACCGCCGAGCGCCTTGGAGCCCAGATGGACCAGGTGGAAGTCGGTGGGCACTCCCTCTTCCGCGGAGTACATGTCCATGGGCGAAACCACGATGCGGTTCTTCAGCTCCAATTCGCCGA
Source organism: Arthrobacter rhombi (assembly GCF_039526245.1). NCBI lineage: Bacteria > Bacillati > Actinomycetota > Actinomycetes > Micrococcales > Micrococcaceae > Arthrobacter > Arthrobacter rhombi. The sequence continues at coordinate 42,316 of NZ_BAAAIV010000009.1, read as the reverse complement.
TGGAGTGCGGCTGGAACATCGCGGGGGCGACCTGTTCCAGGCCCTGGCTGGTGGCGAAGTGCTCCTCGACGCGGTGGGCGAATTCCGGGTCCCGCATCCGCAGGTTCTCCTGCGTGATCCGGCGCGAGCGGGTGAGCAGGTTGAAGGCGAACTGCACCGGATCCTGCCCCCGGTACTGGCCGATGGATTCGAACCATTCCATCGAGGCCTGGGCGGCACGCTGGGTGGATTCGACGACGGGGCGCCGTTCGGCCTCGTAGGCTTCCAGCGCCTCGGGGATGCCGGTGTGCTCGTGCAGGCAGGCGGCCAGCGCGAGGGCGTCCTCCATGGCCAGTTTGGTGCCGGAGCCGATGGAGAAGTGGGCAGTATGCGCGGCGTCGCCGAGCAGTACGACGTTGCCGCGATGCCAGTTGCGGTTGCGCACCGTGGTGAAGTTCAACCACCTGGAGTTGTTCGCCAGCACCTCATGTCCGGCGAGCTCGTCGGCGAAGATCGAGCGGACCTTCTCCACCGCGTAGTCGTCGGAGGCACCCCGCCCCAGCACGGTGTCGGCGGTGGCATCGAATCCCGCGGCGTGCCAGACGTCCTCATGCATTTCGACGATGAAGGTGGAACCGGATTCGGAGAACGGGTAGCCGTGGATCTGCATGGTGCCGTGCTCGGTGTCCTTGATGAAGAACTTGAACGCCTCGAACACCTGGTCGGTGCCCAGCCACATGTACTTGTTGCGGCGCACGTCCAGCGTGGGGCCGAAGTCCTCGGCGTAGCGGGTGCGGATCTGCGAATTGATCCCGTCGGCCGCCAGGACCAGGTCGTGGGTGGCCTCGAGTTCGGCCACGTCCGGCGCCTGGGTGGAGAAGCGGACGTCGACGCCGAGTTCCACGGCGCGATCCTGCAGCAGGTGCAGCAGCTCCTTGCGGCTCATTGCGGCGAAGCCCTGCCCGCCGACGGTCAGTTGCTCGCCGCGGTAGTGGATGTCGATGTCCGCCCAGCGGGCGAAGCGCCGGGACATGTAGTCGGCCACCACGGGGTCGGCGTTGCCTATGCCGCCGAGGGTCTCATCCGAGAACACGACGCCGAAGCCAAAGGTGTCCGACGCGGCGTTGCGTTCGAAGAGCGTGATGTCGTGGGACGGGTCCAGCTGCTTCATGAGCGAGGCGAAGTAGAGACCTCCGGGGCCTCCACCAACGATGGCGATCTTCATGGTGTTGTCCTTTCTAGGCCTGGCTCGCGCCGGCAAGTTCTGTGGGGTCGGCTTGCAGTGCCTCGCGCAGCCGGAAGTGCTGGAGTTTGCCGCTGGGGTTCCGCGGCAGCTCGTCGACGAAACGGACATCGCGCGGGTACTTGTACGGCGCTATGGTGGCCTTGACGAAGTCCTGGATCTCCTGGCGTTTGGCGGCGTCGCCGGTGACGCCCTCACGCAGGACGATGAACGCGCAGACCACGGATCCGCGTTCCTCATCGGGCCGGGCAACCACGGCGTTCTCCAGCACGTCCTCGTGCTGGTCGATGGCCGCCTCGACCTCGGGTGCGCCGATGTTGTAGCCGGAGGAGACGATCATGTTGTCCGAGCGGGCCTGGTAGACGAAGTAGCCGTCGGCGTCGCGCAGGAAGGTGTCGCCGGTGACGTTCCAGCCGTTGCAGACGTAGTTTTCCTGGCGGGGGTCATCGAGGTAGCGGCAGCCGGTGGGACCGATGACGCCGAGGCGTCCTGCCTCGCCGTCGGGTGCCTCGTTGCCGTCCACGTCCAGGATCGTCGCCCGGAACCCCGGAACGGGGACGCCGACGGCGCCGGGGTGGATGTCATCGCCGGCGGCGGAGATGAACACGTGGAGCATCTCGGTGGCTCCGATGCCGTCGATGAGGCGCAGCCCCGAGGCTTCCTCGACGGCTTCCCAGGTCTGCTGGGAGAGATGCTCTCCGGCGGAAATGCCGAGACGGAGCCGGGAGAGCAGATCGGCCCGTCCTGCCTTGATGATGGCGCGGTAGGCGGTGGGGGCAGTGAACAGGATCGTGGCCCCGGCCTCTGCGGCGCGTTCTGCCAGTTCGACGGGGGCGGCCCGCTCGGTGAGCAGTGCGGAGGCTCCGAAGTACAGCGGGAAGACGACCAGTCCGCCCAGCCCGAACGTGAAGGCCAGCGGCGGGGACCCGGCGAAGACGTCCTCCGGTGCGGGCTGGAGCAGGTGACGCGCGAAGGTATCCGCATTGGCCAGCACATCACGGTGGAAGTGCATGGTGATCTTGGGCGTCCCGGTCGTTCCTGACGTCGGTCCCAGCAGTGCGACATCATCTGCTGCAGTGTCGACGTTCTCCAAGGTGCCCGGTTTCGCGGCACTGGTCGCCGCCAGATCGTCCTCGGCATCCGACCCGTAGGCCAGCACCGGCAGTCCCGTTTCGGCTGCAGCCAAGGTCATCTCGTCATGGAACCGATGGTCGGTGATGGCCAGCGTGGGCCGGGTCAGCTTGATCAGCGAGGCGACTTCCGGCGCACGCAGCAGCGGCATGGTCGTCACCACGACCGCGCCGGCCTTCAGCACGCCCAACCAGGCAGCGACGATCCACGGGTTGTTCGGCCCACGCAACAGGACACGGTTGCCGGGGACGATGCCATGGTCCTCGGTGAGCACCCGAGCGACTTGGTTGGACCGTTCCAGCAGCTGCCCGTAGGTCCAGATTTCCCCGTCGGGGGTGCGCAGGGCGGGCCGGTCCGCCCCGTGGCGCGCGGTCGGTACGTCGATGAGCGCGGTGGCCGCGTTGAGCCTTGCGGGGTACTGCAGTTCCGGAAGCGTGAATTCGATCGTCGGCCATTGGTCGGCAGGAGGAAGGTGGTCGCGCGTGTAGGTGTCCACGTGGGCCGATTCAGTGAGCGGCATGGCCGTTCCTTTCGCGGGAGGGGTGTGGTGCGGTCTAGCCGCGGATCATGCCTTCTTGGGCGACGGTGGCCAGGAGGCGACCTGACATGTCGAAGAACCGGCCCAGTGCCAGCCCACGGTTGTCCTGCACGGACACCGCGTCCTGGGCGTAGAGGATCCACTCGTCGGCACGACCGTCGCGGTGGAACCACATGGAGTGGTCCAGGCTGGCGGTGGCCAGGTTCGGGCTGGACCAGTTCAGTCCGCGGACCCGCAGCAGGGTCTCCAGGATGGTGTAGTCGCAGACGTAAGCCAGCGCGGTGCGGTGCCGGTCGGCTGTCGCCTTCGCGTCGGCGGCGTCGGGCAGGGCGTTGAAGGCACGCACCCAGACGGCCTGGCTGGCAACGGTGCCGCCCTCGGTGCCCAGGTACAGCGGCCCGGGGATGTGGCGCATGTCGAAGCTGCGTCCGTGCCCCCAGTATTCGGCGGCCGGACCCTCCACACCGTCCAGCACCTGCGCCGCGGTGCGCAAGGTCTCGGGGTCGACGACGGCGGGGGCCTGTTGCTGGAACTGAGGGCCTTCTTCGCGGACATGGAAGGAGCCCTGGGCGGTGAACGCCGTCTTGCCGTTTTGGATGCCGCGGACGCTGCGGGTGGAGTAGCCGCGGCCGTCACGCAGGGTCTCGACGTCATAGCGCACCGGTGCGCCGATGTCGACGGGACGCATGAAGTAGCTGTGCATCGAATGCAGCGTGCGGTCGGCGTCCACGGTGGACTGCATGGCGGCGGTGGCCTGGGCCGTCATGTCCCCGCCGTAGGCCTTGGGCCAGGGGACGTACTGCGTGGTCGCCTCGAAGGAGGCGTCGGCCGGCCCGTCCACGGCGGTGAGCTCGATCGAACGCAGGAACGTGTCCGTCGTGTCGGGTGCGTGGATCCGCGCTGCGGTGGTGGCGTCCACGGTTCAGGCCCTCCGGTAGTCGGCGAGGGTTTCGTCCGGGACGTCCTCGAGGTTGACGACGAGGTTCTCCGGGGTGCGCGCGGTGAGCCAGACGAGTTCCTCGGTCACCGACATGTTGGCCTCCACATGGGGCATGAACGGCGGGACGAAGACCCAGTCGCCGGCCTTCATGTCCAGGAATTCGGAGTAGCCCTCACCGAAGTAGATCCGCCCGTGGCCGCGCAGCACGTAGCCGCCGGTTTCGGCTTCGGCGTGGTGGTGCGGCAGCGAGCGGTAGCCGGGGACGTTGGAGACCTGGCCGAACCAGATCTTCGTGGCCGGGGTGTGCTGGATGGAGACGCCGGAGACACGGACGCAGTCCCCGGACTGGGCGGTGTTGGTGTCCTCCTCGCCGCTGCGGGTGACGACCGGGACGACCTGCCCGCCGGCGTTGGCGTACTGGCTGTTGTCGCCTTCGAGGATGTAGTCGGTGCTGGTGCTCATCGTGGTTCTCCTTGCTGGTTCGGGTTCAGGCGTGGGCCGTGGCGGTTGCCCCGGCGGGGATCAGGCTGACGGTGTTCTGCAGCCGTCCCAGCCCCTGGATGTCGGTGGTCAGGACGTCGCCGTCGGCGAGGAAGCGCTGTGGACTCATGCCGGCGCCGACGCCGCCGGGGGTGCCGGTGAGGATGATGTCGCCGGGGCGCAGGGTCGTGAACCCTGAGATGTAGGACAGCAGGCGGGCCGGGCCGAAGACCAGCGTGGCGGTGTCCCCGGTTTGGACCAGCTCGTCGTTGACGTAGCCGCGCACGGTGAAGGAGGGATCCTCGCCGAATTCGTCGGCGGTGACCAGCACCGGCCCCAGCGGCGTGCTGGCGTCGAAGGCCTTGCCCTGCAGCCACTGCAGGGTGCGATGCTGCCAGTCACGCATGGAAACGTCGTTGGCGACGGTGTACCCGGCGATGGCTCCTGCCGCCTCGGCTTCGTCGGCGTGGGAGATCTCGCGGCCGACGACGACTGCCAGTTCCGCTTCCCAGTCGACCTTCTCGCTGCCGCGCAGCGCCAGGGTGTCCCGCGGGCCGGTGAGCGAGTCGGCGAACTTGGCGAACAGGGTGGGGTACTCGGGCAGTTCGCGGCCCATTTCCAGGATGTGGTCCGCATAGTTCAGTCCGCAGCAGATGACCTTCGCCGGGTGCGGCACGACGGCGGCCAGTTCGGCCCGGTCGGCGGGGATGGCATCGGTGAGACCGTGGGCCAGCGCCGCGGCGATGTTCTCCCGCCAGCCGTCCACGGCCAGGAGCGCCCCGATGTCGGGGGCATCCACCGGCAGGTATCCGCCGTCGACCACGACGGCGGCGGTGGTTCCCTCGGCGGTGCGCAGGGTGGCCAGCTTCATCCGGAGCTCCTTTGCTCGAAATCGATATGTCGACTTTTTTACGGTCGCAACATATGATCAACCTAACACGCACGACAGAATGTGCAAGAGGCCACATCCGGAAATTTCGACCCAGGAGCGGACATGACCACCCAGACAGCAAATGCCCACCAGACCATCAACCCCGGGTCACTGCCCAAGCCCTCCGGCTACGCCCACGGGATCCTGGCCGGCAACACCGTGTACCTCGGTGGACAAACCGCACTGGACCGGGACATGAACATCGTCCCGGGCGGCATCGTCGAGCAGTTCCGGCAGGCGTTCTCCAACGTGCTCACCACGCTCGAGGCAGCGGGCGGCCGCCCGGAGGAACTGGTCAGCGTGACCATCTACCTCACGGACGTGGACGACTACATGGCCCACGGCCGCGAGATCGGGCGCATCTGGCGGGACATGGCCGGCACCGGCTACCCGGCCATGGCGGGCATCGGCGTTTCACGGTTGTGGCAAAAAGAGGCCCTCATCGAGATCCAGGGCGTCGCGGTGATCTCCGCAGCCTGACGGTGCGCCGGCGCTCGCCGGCAGCAGAACGACGGCGGGGCGGAGCCCAGGTGCATGCACCCGGGTTCCGCCCCGCCGTCGTCATGTCGAGGGGCCCTGGGTCATCAGGTGGAGCCGCCGTCGATGACCTTCCGGGCGTGCTGTTCGGCCAGCGGGGCGATCATCAGCCGGTGGGCCCCGGTGAACGCGCGCCGGGCGGCCGGCCCTCGCCATCCCTCCGGCAGAACGCCGCGAATAATGAGCGGTCGTCCCCTGCCCTGCACGGGGAAGAAGTAGAACGCCGCGGTCAGGTGCTTCGCAAGAGGCATGGCAACGCCCACACTCAATCATCGAGAGCCACGCGATAGACCACGCGAATATTTGCTTGCCGAATATTGTTGAGTGACGCCATCGAATGCACCATTGGCATTACCTGCCATGACGCTTCCGCCAGGAGCGCAGGATCGAGCGAACTCCAATAGTCCAGCCCAAAAGATCCTTCCCACGCTCGAATGCGGAGTCGAAGCGCAGAGCGCCAGCCGGTAAGACAAGCCGCCTGTTAGTCTCGCTATGTGGGCGCGATACCGGCAGAACAAGAGGCAGTCGTTGCAGAGTCAACTGCACAAATGATCGCGCAGCTTCGCGGAGACGGGTCCCCAACGAGTGGCCTATCCGAGCGGATTTCACGCCAGTTGCGTAGCGCAATCTCGATGGGCTTGCTGGCCCACGGCGACAAGCTGCCACCCGAAAACGTATTCGCGGAACAACTTGGCGTCTCATCGCTTACCCTCCGACAAGCGCTGGCCGTGCTGCGGCAACTCGGACTAATCGAAACTCGGCGTGGGCGTGGAGGAGGAAGCTACGTCAGCTCGCCACCATTAGCCTCACGACAGGACCTCTTGCAATCACTAAGGCAACAGAGCCCGGACGGATTGCGTGATTTGGGGGATCTTGCAGCGTCAGTAGCTGCTGGAATCGGACGCTACGCGGCACTTCGCTCCGACGAACAGGACTGGCGTCGCCTGAGTGACCTTAACCTGCGGTTCCGAAATTCGAGTTCACAGAGCGAGCTAAGACGCACGGACACTCGATTTCATATTGGCCTCGGTGTCGCTTCACAGTCTCGCCGGTTGACCAATGCAACCATCCAAGTGTTCTCCGATTTGGCTTCTTTGACATGGCTCGACCAAGCCAGCCAAGAAGCAGCCGCACAAGCATACGATGAGCATGAACAACTTCTGGCCGCCATCCGCAACCGTGATGCCAGCGCCGCCGCAAGGCTTTCGGGCACGCACATCGAACGCGAAACCGAAGAACTCATAGACTTCTACTTCAAGCTGATCACGGGCAGTGCGGAGGACCAATGAAAAACGAGTCCAGCCATCTGGAGAACACCGCGAAAGTCATCGGCGCTTTATTGGACGAAATTTTCACTGGCCTTTCGGACATTGCGCGGCAGCTCGTGGATACCGTCGACACAGCTAGCGACGCGCACCCCTCACGTAGATCGCTGGGCCATCTTGACGCCAGTCTCGGTCAACTAGTCAACGATCATGCCGGATTGGTGGATGGCGCGGGGATTGCCTTCGGGCAAAATGTGCTCAGTGACGCTGAATATTGGTTGGAATGGTGGCGCGGGGACGGTGCAGGTGGGCCTTTATTTGCCCCACACGATTTCGATCCTTCATCCGTCCACTATTACGACTACAGCGCGATGCCATGGTTCGAGGTTCCCTCGAGAAGCGGCCAAGCCGCAGTAGTCGGCCCGTTCATCGACAGCGGCGGCACCAATCTGAACATCCTGACCCTGGGCGTCCCGGCGCAAGACCGGCTCGGGCGCCGCAGTGTCATAGGGGCGGACATCCGGGTGCAACCCTTGGAATCTATATTTCTCGAAACCTTGAACACGAAAGCAGGTCGTGTACTGATGGTCAATGACCTCGGGCGTGTGATTGCCTCAAATACGGCAAGCTACGTGACCGGCACCAGATTGGATGTCCCTGCCGCGGATATGGGCCTACTTTTTGAAGAGGACATTGCCGTCCCTTGTTCCCACACAAGCCGGCTCCAGTGGCATATCGGTACGTTGCGCGAGGGAACCAAGTAACCGCTGGGGAGCTGTCGCCTCCCCGCCCAGCCAATAGGTTCACAACACCTTTCAGCCAGGGCAGGTGCTACTCGGCGGGGAATCATGAAGCTGTTTTTGTCGCTTCATTTGCCCGTCCTGAATCGAAGGTCCTCACTACATCCTTGTTTAACCTTTAAAACTAAGTTTTACTTGTTTTAGGTGACGTGATTCAACTCACAAGGACCGTTCGTGGTGCTGAGAACTATTGAGGAGCAAGTAAGTGATGCAAACTTCGTCAGGGTCGATCCCTACCGTTATTCGCAGCTCTGGGGAGGAACCCACAATAATTCTCCCCCCTGCTGGACAGTTCATTGGAGGGCAATTTGCGGAGTCCGAGGGAGGGCACACCGAAATCTTCCGCCCGGCGACCGGCGAGGTCATCACTACAGTCTGCGCAGGGGTTGCAGCAGATGTGGACAAAGCAGTGGTTGCGGCTCAAAAGGCCCAACCGGCTTGGGGCGCGCTCACTCCTCGGGAACGATCGGAAACACTACATAACGTTGCCGACGCAATCGAGGCCCATGCCGACATCCTCATGGCATTAGAGTCGCTCAACACTGGAAAACCCCAGGCCGTCGTCCAGGACGACGTCGAGTCTGCCATGGATGCCTTCAGATTCATGGCCGGCGCCTGCCGGTCACTTACCTCGATGGCGGCTGGCGACTACGTCCAGGAACACACGTCCGTCATTCTGCGCGAGCCCGTAGGCGTAATCGGTGTCGTGACCCCTTGGAATTATCCCCTCCTGATGGCAGCTTGGAAGCTCGCCCCCATCCTGGCTGCCGGCAATTCCATTGTCCTAAAGCCCTCGGAACAAACTCCCCTCAGCACCTTGAAACTAGCTGAGATTACGGCGCAGATTCTGCCGGCCGGCCTCTTCAATGTGGTGACTGGATTCGGCCTCCCCGTTGGAAACAGAATCGCCGAGCACCCAGACATCGACATGATCGCCTTGACGGGCAGCATAGGCAGCGGTTCCGCAGTGGCTTCCGCCGCAGCACCCTCCCGAAAGCGCGTCCATCTGGAGCTCGGCGGCAAGGCCCCTGTCGTCGTCTTCGCCGATGCTGATCTGACAGCAGTCGCACGGACCATCCGCGAGGCCGGATTCTGGAATTCCGGACAAGAGTGTGGTGCGGCCTGCCGCGTGTTGGTCCAAGACACCCTGGCCGACGAACTCATAGCTGCGCTAGCCAGCGAGGTCGCACAAATTACCGTTGGAGATCCTGCCGGAAATCCGGACGTCGAGCTTGGTCCGTTGGTTTCCAAGGAGCACTTCGATCGGGTCACCGGCTTCCTGGAGCGCGCATTAGCTGACGGTCTGCGCCCCGTCACCGGAGGTGGCCCCCTTCCTGGGGTCGGCTATTTCGTCGCACCGACTGTGCTCGCCGACGTACCCGCAGGCGCGGAGGCGGCCACGAACGAGATCTTCGGGCCAGTTGTCACGATCGAGACTTTCGCCGACGAAGGTGAAGCGATCCGCCGCGCGAATGAAACCCAATATGGCCTGTCAGCCTCCGTGTGGACCTCAGACGCACAACGTTGCATCAGGCTTCCTCGGCTCCTCGACTTCGGCACCGTCTGGGTCAACTCGCACCTGACCTTGGCCAATGAATTGCCGTGGGGTGGGTTCAAGGGGTCGGGATATGGCCGCGATCTCTCGCTGTATGCACTGGACGACTTCAGTCGAACCAAACACGTCATGTTCAACCACGGCGGGTAGCACGCTTCAGTAGACCCGCATCGACGCACGCCACCACCGCGACAATCAACTAGGAGATTTCCCATGGCACTTCCCCACGCTCGCGCAACGTTTCCAGATGTACCACATCAAGAACATCCTCAATGGTCGAATTGGGGTGGGAACCAAACAGCGACTCCAACTTACGGGGCCCGGCCGCGCACAGAGTCCGAAGTCCTGGCGGTCACCCGCTTCGCCATAAAGGAAGGATTGCCGGTTCGTGTCGTTGGTGCCGGTCATTCCTTCACTCCCTTGGTTCAAACCGGTGGGATCCTCATGGATCTGTCAGAAATCTCCGGTGTGACGGGTGCCGACACCACTACCGGGAGGGTACGCGCGCTCGGCGGCACGCCAATCAGCGCGTTCGGTGAACCACTCTGGAACGCAGGCCTGTCATTGTCCAATCAAGGCGATATCGACAAGCAAACCATCGCGGGCGCGACTGCAACGGCAACGCATGGCTCCGGAATAGGCCTAGGCAGCTTTTCCTCCAGTGTGCGCGGTGCAAGGATTCTCAATGGGCACGGTGAAATTGTCGAGATTAGTGAATCAGACGTTGACGAGCTCCAAGCGGCAAAAGTGTCATTGGGAACGCTCGGCATCGTGCTTGAAGTCGAGTTGCAAGCAATCGCTCGATACCACCTCGAAGAAGAAATCACGTATCCCACATGGGCGGAGACCTCAGAAACTTGGGATAGAGACATCAAGAACAACCGGCATTACTCCTTCCTCTGGTGCCAAGGCGAAGAGTCCGCCGGATTGTATGAACTCCCGACGCCTGACGGGCTTTCCATGGTGAACCGCAGCTACACCAAGAAGTACAACGCGGTGGAACTCAATGAGAATACCGATTTGTCCAGCGTGGAAGGGGCCCGCCGGGACCGGGCCTACCGCATCTACGCCGGCGGTTTCGGGCTTCCGTTCCACGAGTTGGAGTACTACGTGCCCATCGAACAAGGCATGGAAGCCGTGGAGCGGCTTCAGGAACTGATCCGGAACGACCACCCGGACCAGAAGTATCCCATCGAGGTCCGCTTCGTAAAGGCAGAGGACGGATTCCTCTCTCCTTTCCAGGGACGGGATACGACAGTGTTGTCCGTGTCCGGCGCACCAGGTACCAACTATTGGCCGTACTTGCGTGACGTTGATGCGCTTCTGCAGGACTACGACGCACGCGCACACTGGGGAAAAATCCATTTCCTCACGCGAGATCGCATAGCGGCACTTTACCCGGACTTCGAAAAGTTCCGGACAGTTCGAGCCGAATTCGATCCCAACGGCGTATTCCTCAACGATCACACCCGATCGCTGTTGGCCTGAGTCGATCTGAGAGGAACTATGTGATCCACCGTGGAACTCATCGGACAAGTCATTATCTACATCATGATGGCCTTTCTCCTGATCGGCGCAGTCAGCTCCATGTTCGATTCCGAGCAGGGGTTTGGACGGGAATTCAAAGAAGGCATCTACGCAATCGGGCCAATCTTCTTGCCCGTGGCCGGCATCATGACCCTCATCCCGATCTTGAGCGACCTCATCGAGAAATACATCGCACCCATTTACGCTTGGGTACACGCAGATGCATCCCTAGCCGCGACCACGTTGATTGCCGGCGATATGGGCGGCTTCCAACTTGCCCATGGCACTGCCGGAAGTCACGGTGCGTGGATTATGGCGATTGCGACCAGCTTCACCGCCGGCTCGACAATAATCTTCTCGATTCCGGTGGGCCTTTCAATGTTGGACCGGCGCGATCATAAATATATGGCTCTGGGTGTGATGGCCGGCTTGCTGGCGATTCCAGTGGCAGTCTTCACCGTGACTCTCTTGGCCCAAACAACCCAAACACCACTGCGGTCCGACATTTCCACAACCGCACCCTCTACGACTCCCTTCGACTTGCCGATGGAGGACATCCTCCTGAACCTCGCCCCATTGACGTTGATTGTTGTGGTGTTGGCACTGGGGTTGCGATTTCTCTCCGGTTTCATGGTCAAAGCCTTCATTGCTTTCGGACGCGTTTTGGACATCGTGATCAAGCTCGCGCTGGCACTATCTGTAGTCCAATACTTCACGGGTGTCTTCGATATTTTCGGCACATGGCCGCTTGCTACTTTCATCGCTGATGGCGAAGATCAGTTCCGTGCGCTCGAAGTCGCCGGCTACATCGGTGTCATGCTTGCCGGCGCTTTTCCGATGGTCTATGCGATTCAAAAGTGGCTAGCGAAACCGTTGAAGGCTGTAGGTGCCCGCACGGGCTTCAGCGAAGTTGGCGCGGCCGGAATCCTCGCAGCTGCCGCCAATATTCTCGCTCTATTCCGCATCATTCGCCTGATGCCACCACGCGACAAGGTAGTGACCATCGCGTTCGCAGTTTGTGCAGCTTTCACTTTCGGCGATCATCTTGCCTTTAATGCCAACTTCCAACCAAATCTCGTTCCGATGCTCATTATTGGAAAGCTCACAGGCGGATTGGTCGGAATCCTGTTGGCCGTGTGGCTGGCGGTACCGTACGCCCGCGTGCTGGAGCGGATTGACCGAGAATCTGGGGTCGTCGATGCTGATGAGTACATCCAACTCGAGGCTGAGGCGAGACAACGGCCGAGGAATTCTACGGTAGAGAAGACCGCCAAGGCACCTTAACCTGGCAGGAATAGGAAATCCGTTCGTACCATTGGCCCTATCGACGCCCGTGAAAGCCCTGTTGGCCCGTCTCGACCGCGTTTTAAACCAACGGTGCCCCTACTTTGGTGCAGCACGGCCACGAGTGCGAGACCAGGACATGAACATCGTCCCGGGCGGCATCGTGGAGCAGTTCCGGCAGGCGTTCTCCAACGTGCTCGCCACCCTCGAGGCAGCGGGCGGCCGCCCGGAGGAGCTGGTCAGCGTGACCATCTACCTCACGGACGTGGACGATTACATGGCCCACGGTCGCGAGATCGGGCGCCTCTGGCGCGAGATGGCCGGCACCGGCTACCCGGCCATGGCGGGCATCGGGGTTTCCCGGTTGTGGCAAAAGGAGGCCCTCATCGAGATCCAGGGCGTCGCGGTGATCTCCGCGGCCTGACGGTGCGCCGGCGCTCGCCGGCAGCAGAACGACGGCGGGGCGGAACCCGGGTGCATGCACC
>NZ_BAAAIV010000009.1:0-29584 GCF_039526245.1 Arthrobacter rhombi | reverse complement strand
CACCCGGGTTCCGCCCCGCCGTCGTCTGATCTGGCGTCGTCTGATCTGGCGTCGCCCTATCTGGCGTCGTCGACGGCTTCCTCGAATTTGCCGATCAGCTCGTCAATGGCGCCCGCTTCGGAGGACGAGTGCGAGTCGACCTCCCCCTGCTCGGAGGCGTCCTGCACCTTGGCGGCGTAGCTGTCCCGATACTCGCTCAAGGCAGTCACCAGGTACGTGTATTCGTCGTCATCCAGGTCAACGGTGATGGTGGTAATCGGCATGGTGCCTTCCTTCGAGGTGGGGTGCTGTCCGCAGAGGCGGTCGCAGAAAATACTAAATCACCACCGGCACCATCTGCGCCCTGGAGGTTCAGCCGTCGATGATCTGACGGGCGTGCTGTTCGGCCAGCGGGGCGATCAACCGGTGGGCTCCGGTGAACGCGCGGCGGGCGGCCGGCTCGCGCCACCCCTGCGGCAAGTAGTCCAGCGGCAGGTCGGGATCGCGGTAGGGCAGCTGGCGCCAGAGGGTCAGCAGCGGGATGTAGTAGCGGAAGGCGTCGCGGCGGGTCTGCTCGTCGGCCTCGCCTGAAACGGCGCCTGCGCCGAGACGTCGCTCCCACGCCTGGTCGGCGCCGGCGTAGACGTCGAGGAACTCACCGATCAGCTCGTCGATGGCCTCCAGGTCCCACCAGGTGGCGACCTTGGAGCGGACGTCCCCGTCGAAGAGGTAGTCGCCGCGGAAGAACTCCACGAAGTGGTCCAGCCCCTGGGCTGCCAACCGTTCGCGGGCGCGGTCGGCGACGCCTGAGGAGGCGATCCACACCCCGGCGGCGACGGTGCCGAACCCCAGGCCGGAGAGCACGCTGCGCAGGCGGTGGCGCAGGTGGCGTTGGGCCTCGGGCACGGAGAAGAGCGCGAGCAGCCAGGACCGGTCGCCGTCGTCCCGTCGTTCGGCGAAGATCCGCTGGTCACCCTCGGCGAAGACGGTCTGCAGCGACTCGGACAGCTCGTAGGCGGCGACCCCGTTACTGCGGGTGCTGCGCAGCACGCCCTTGGCCTTCAGCCGCGAAACGGCGGAGCGCACGCCGGGGGCGTCGTATCCGAGGTCCCCGAGCAGGGCGACCAGGCTCGCCACGGGCAGCGCGGTGCCGGGCTCACGGCAGTACAGGCCGAAGAGCGTGACGATCAGCTGCTGATGGCGCACCACCGGCGCCGGGATGCCCTCCCCGCTGGTCACCTCCGGCACGGTCCCGGCGGTCATGGCCGATCCCCCGCCAGGCGGGAGCGCATCGGTTCCGGCCAGGGTGCCGAGGCCTCGGCCCCGAGCGGGACATGGACGGTGGTGACGGTCCCGTCGGCCGCCAGACCGCCGGCGGAGCGGTCGCAGGGATGGCCGGTGATCTCGAAACCGAGGGCCAGCGAGGCATTGCCGATGCGTTCGACCCAGACGGTGGCCGTGATCCGCTGCCCGAACCACAGCCGATCACGGAAATTCACCACCTGCTTCACGCGCGGGCTCAACGGAAAGTAGTCCACCAGCCCCAGTTCGCGCATCAGCTGCGCCTCGGCGGCTTCCATCCAGCGCAGGATGGCCGAGTTGTGCTGGTGGCCGGCGGCGTCGGTATCGACCCACTCCACCGTCCGGTCCAGGGAGGTGGACGGGCCGCGGTCCTGCGCCATGGGTGCTCCTTCTCGTTTCGGGGGCCGACGACGGCCCTCGGCTCAATCTATCGGGATCCTGATCCCGGTAACAATCGGTCCATGGATCCCGCGGGATCCGCTCGCGACCCCGGCCTCAGCGCAGCAGCCGCAGTGCGCCGGGGGCCACGTCGACCTGCAGGGCCTCGGCCCCGAGCATCCCCAGCGGCTCTCCGTCACCTCCGAGTCCCGCCGCGGGAGCGGCGGTGATGCTGATCGACTTTCCGCGCACCACCTGGACCTGTTCCAGCCCGACGTGGGATCCGTCGTAGACCTTGGGGAACGCCCGCAACATGTCAGCCCTCCCGGCCGCCTTGATGATGACGACGTCGAGCTCCCCGTCGTCGATGGAGGCCGAGGGGGCGATCTTCATCCCGGAGCCGTAGTAGCCCGAGTTGGCCACCACCACGCAAGCAGCGGTCACCGTGCGTTCCACCCCGTCGATCGCCAGCGCGAAAGCCGAGGGGACGAACCGTGCCAGGGAGGTCACCGCCGCGGCGGGGTACTGCAGCCTGCGGGGCAGCCAGCGGATCTGGTTGACCAGGTCAGCGGTCTGCGCGTCGACCCCGGCATACACCGAACCGGCGATCGTCCGGCGATCCCCGCCGGGGAGGATGGCGCTGATCAAATCGGTCGGGACCGGCTCGGCCTCCAGCAGGATCCGGGCGACGGCGACGGGATCGTGATCCAGGCCGATCATCCGGGCGAAGTCGTTGCCACGGCCCGAGGGCAGAATCCCCAGGGTCCCGTCCAGCCGCGAGACCTCACCGGCCACGGAGGAGAGCATCCCGTCGCCGCCGACCGAGACGACCACCGATCCCCGCTCGACGGCGTGGCCGATCGTCTCCAGCGTGGCCCGCGGGCCCGGCGAGTAGGACACCTCCACGTCGGCTCCGGCCTCGCGCAGGAGCCGTGCCACCGGGATGACGGCTCCCGGACCGGAACCGCCGCCGGAGGAACGGTTCACCAGGAACGCGAAGGAACGGCTCATGGGATCAGCACGCCCGGGTTCAGCACGCCGCTGGGGTCCAGTTCCCGCTTCACCGCGCGCAGGATCGAGGTGCCGACGGGGCCGATCTCCTGGGCCAACCAGGGCTTGTGGTCGGTGCCGACCGCATGGTGGTGGGTGATGGTGCCGCCGGCGTCGATGATGGCCTGGCTGACCTTCTCCTTGGCGGAGGCCCACTGGGCTTGCGGGTCCTCGGTTTCGGAGACGGCGATGGTGAAGTAGAGCGCGCAGCCGGTCTCGTAGACGTGGGAGATGTGGCACATGGCGATCCGTCGGTCGCCCAGTTCTGCCTTGAGCGACTTCTTGACCGCCTGGTAGACGTTTTCCCGGTTTGACCAGAACGTGGCGGTCTCCAGCGTCTCGACCAGCACGCCGACGTCGAGCAGGGAATCGCGCAGGTAGGGGGCGTGGAAGCGGCCCTTCGCCCATGCGGCGCCACGCTCCTCCCCCAGCGGCGTTCCGCCGAGTCCGGCCAGCGCCTCGGTGACCTGTTCGCGCCGGGCGGCGACCGATGCGCCCTCGTACCCGACGATCATCACGCAACCACCCTCGGCCTCGCCGCCGATGTCGGACTGCGAGGCCAGGTTGATCATCGTTTCGGTTTCGTCCGAGAGGCGCAGCACAGTGGGCAGCAGGTCGTGCTGGGACAGGTGGCGCATGGCCTCGGAGCCGGCGGTGAAGGACTCGAAGTTCCAGGCCTCGTAGACCTTTTCGGCGGGCAGCTTCCGCACCCGGACACGCACCGCGGTGATGATGCCGAAGGCGCCTTCGGAGCCCAGGACCAGCTGGCGCAGGTCCGGTCCGGCGGCGCTGGCCGGAGCGGTTCCCAACTCCAGCGGGCCCTGCGGGGTGGCGACGGACAGGCCCACCACCATGGAATCGAAGCGGCCATACCCGGCCGAGGACTGGCCCGAGGAACGGGTGGCGGCGAACCCGCCGATGGAGGCGTATTCGAACGACTGCGGGTAGTGCCCCAGGGTCAGCCCGTGTTCTGCCAGTTTCGCTTCGGCCTCGGGGCCGCGCAGGCCCGGCTCGAGCACCACGGTCATCGATTCGGTGTCGACGTCGCGCACGTCCTTCATCCGGGCCAGATCCACCGAGACGACGCCGGCGAAACCCTCGCGGCCCACGGCCAGCCCACCGGTGACGGAGGTGCCGCCGCCGAAGGGGACCAGGGCGATGTGGTGCTGGACGGCGAAGGCGATGAGGGCTTCCACCTCCGCCTGGTTCCCGGGGCGGACCACGGCGTTGGGGGCGTCAGACAGGTCGCCCGCGCGGGCCTTGAGCAGGTCCGGCGTGGATTTCCCGCGGGTGTGCAGACGGCGCTCGGCATCATCGATCAGCACGTTCTCCGCGCCGAGCAGGCCGCGCAGGCCCTCGAGCAGTTCCGGGGCGAGGACGCCAGCGGGCACCTCGACCTCGGCGAGCGCCGGGGTGTCGCGGGTGGCGCCCACGGCGAAGTCGATGAGTCCGCGCATGTCGGCGGACAGCTCGGTGGCTGCTGACGGGTTCCCCCAACGGGTGGGGTGCATTTCCTGTGACATGCGTTACAGTGTGACATATGATGTCAGTTCGTCACAATGCCTACCTGGATGCGGCCCGGGCGTCGATTCTCGACGTCGGCTGGAAGCGCACCACGCTCACCAACGTCGCCAGCCGCGCCGGCGTCTCCCGCATGACCATCTACCGGGCCTGGCCGGACATGGAGTCGTTGCTGGGCGACCTGATGACCCGCGAATGGCAGGGCATCATGGCCACCCTTCCCACCGGGCACGACGGCGATGCCCCCACCGCCGCTGACGTCGCCACCGGGGCCACCGCAGCGGTGGCGGCCCTGCGCGCGAACCCCCTGTTCCGGCGCGTGCTGGACGTGGACCCGGAACTGCTGCTCCCCTACCTGCTGGACCGTCGGGGCCGATCGCAGGACGCGATCCTCACCTTCCTCGCCGATCAGATCGCCGCCGGCCAACGAGCCGGCCACATCCGCTCCGGGGACCCCGTCCTGCTGGCGCGCACCGTCGTCCTTGCTGCCCACGGGCTGGCGATCTCGGCACAGACCATGACCGACCCGGCAGGGATCGCCGAGGCGGAACTCGCCTCGTCCTTCGCCGCGCTGCTGACCCAGGGAATGAGCGCATGAGCACCTCCCCCGCCTCCATCGGCCACGGCCTTCACGACCTGCCCACGGAAATCGATGTGCTCGTCGTCGGACTCGGCGTCACCGGCGCCGGCGTCGCCCTCGACGCAGCATCCCGCGGACTGCGGGTCCTGGCCATCGACGCCCACGACGTCGCCTTCGGCACCTCACGCTGGTCCAGCAAGCTCGTCCACGGGGGCCTGCGCTACCTGGCCACCGGACAGGTCGGCATCGCCCACGAAAGCGCCGTCGAACGCGGCATCCTCATGGAACGCACGGCACCGCACCTGGCCCACGCACTGCCCATGCTCCTGCCGCTGATGTCCAGCGTCACCCGGCGCCAGGCCGCACTGGCCGGTGCCGGCTTCATCGCCGGCGACCTGCTGCGCCTGGGCGCGGGCACCAGCGCCGACACACTCCCCCGCCCCCGCCGCGTCACCCGCACCGAGGCCCTCACCATGGCACCGTCGCTGCGCGGGGCCGGCCTGCGCGGCGGGCTGCTCTCCTGGGACGGCCAGCTCGAAGACGACGCCCGCCTGGTGCTCGGCCTGGCCCGCACCGCAGCCGCCCACGGCGCCGATGTCCGCACCCGCGCGCGCGCCGTGGCGGTCACCGGCGCCGGGGCCGAGCTGCGCGACGAGACCACCGGCGCCACCACCACGGTCGCGGCCCGAAAGGTCATCAACGCCACCGGCGTCTGGGCCGGCGACCTGGTCGACGTCAAGCTCAAGCCCAGCCGCGGCACCCACCTGGTCCTGCGCGCCGGCACCTTGCCGCGCCTGCACGCGGCCATCACCGTTCCCATCCCGGGAAGCACCAGCCGCTTCATGTTCCTGCTCCCCCAGCCGGACGACACGATCTATGTCGGGCTCACCGACGTCGAGGCCCCCGGCGACATCCCCGATGTCCCCGAGCCCACCGAGCCGGAGATCGGCTTCCTGCTCGATGTCGTCTCGACCGCCTTCGATAAGCCCCTGCGCCGCGGCGATGTCGTCGGAGCCTACGCCGGGCTGCGACCGCTGTTGGACAGCGACGGCACGACGGCGGATCTCTCCCGCAAGCACGCGGTCTTCACCTCACCCAGCGGGGTCATCACCATCGTCGGGGGCAAGCTCACCACCTACCGGCGCATGGCCGAGGATGCCGTCGACGCCACCGGCCTCGCCGACGGAAAATGCAGGACGCGGAACCTGCCGCTGCTCGGCGCCGCCTCGCGGGACACCCTGGCGCGGTTCGAGGGCCATCCACGGCTCGTCCGCCGCTTCGGCACGGAGCCGCAGCTGGTGCTGGAGAACGCCCGGACCGTCACCGGCCTGCACGACGCCGAATTGCTGGCGCCGATTGCGCCGCACCTGCCGGCCACGCTGGCCGAGCTCATCTTCGGCATCACCCATGAGGGGGCGCTGGACGTGGAGGACCTGCTGGAACGCAGAACCCGCATCGGCCTGATCCCCGAAGACGTCGAGCTGGCCCGCCCGGCCGCCGAGCGGGCGCTGGAGCTGGTGGCCGCGCGTCAGACCGAAGATTAGACTGCGCTATAACTGCCAAAAGGTGACCAGAAATGGTAACCTTTTGGCATGACGAAGGTGCAAGAGCTCCGAGAGATCGGCATGGACAATGGCGGTTTCGTTGAATCAGCCGATGCTGCTGCTGTCGGGCTGGACCCAAAGGCACTGTCCCGCATGGCCGGACGCGGACGCCTCCATCGCGAACTCCACGGGATCTACCGGTTTCCGGAAATTCCCATCGATGACTCCACCGAATACCGCCTCGCATTGCTCTGGGCGGGGGACGGCGCCGCGCTCGACGCAGAAAGCGTCCTCGTTGCACTCAACCTCTGTGACGTCAACCCTCGATTCGTCCACGTGGCCGTCCCTCCCGGCCGGCGGATCAGGCGTCAGGGCAAGGACCACTACCGGCTATCCACCGCACGCTTCGACGTCGAGATGCATGGGGATCTGGCCATGGTCGCCCTCCCCCAAGCCATCGAACGAGCCCTCGGTCAGGGTCTACGTCACGACCTCGCGGTCCAGGCCGTGGGTACTGCACTCCGCCTGGAACTCCTGCAGAAGACGGAGGCACACGAGATCCTGAAGTCCCTTGGCGCAGATGAGGCCGAAAATGAAGTATGAGGATCTGCCCTCGCGGGAAAAGCCGGCCAAGACGGCTCAATCGCTTTTTGCAGGGATACGCAATGCCGACACTCGCGAGCCCGAACAAGCCACCACATGGACCGTTTCGGCAAGCGTGCTCGTAGCTGCACTGCAACGTCACACGGACGATCAGGGCGTCCCCTTACTGAGAATCAAAGGCGGCGCATATCTGGAATGGGCCTTCCACCCGGCCGCCCGGGCCACTCAGGATGTCGACGCGTTCTTCACAGCCGGTGCGACCGAATTCGATGAGTTCCTGCGAAGGGCCCTCACCGAACCGATGGGCGATTTTTCGTTCATCATCAAGCAGCGCTCTAGCGAAATCCCCGTGAAGACGGCCGCGTTCAAACCCCGCCGACATGAGATACAGGTCCTTTTTGCCCGCAAGCTTCTACGCAAGGTCGTTCTTGAAGTTTCCTTCAGCGAAGGACACATGGCACGTATGGTCGGGTCCGTCGAAGCTCCCAGGCTCGAACCCTTTGGGGTTCCGACGCCGACGGAGGCCTTCGCGTCCATCTCTCCCGAGTACCAAGTCGCGCAAAAACTGCATGCCTGCACCGGCCCCGGGTCCGCAGATCGCGAACGGGACGTGCTCGACATCCTCCTCCTGAAGCGCAATGTGTTCGACGCTGCCGGGACATCAGCCGCCCTCGCCACCGCGTGCGCTGACATCTTCAGCACGCGAGCAGCATTCGCTGCACAAAATGACCTCGCCGCCACGATCTGGCCGACGGAAATTGTCCAAAATATGGCATGGGGGAAGGACTATGGACGCCTCGCTGGACTACTAGGGGTTGAGACGGGACTTGCACCAGCCATCGCGGAAATCAATGCCTGGTCCTCCCAAATATAGGGTCCGACCTGCGCCATCAAAGGCATGGCTGGCGCAGCGAGCCTGGCCAATTTTGATTCCTCGGGCAGCGACTTGGCGAGCAGTTGCCCAAACGCTTGCCACCCCTTGTCGTTCAGCTGGGACAAACGGCAGCCGGCCATGAGCCGTCCCGTCGCCACGCTGGTTGCCTGCGTCCGCGTGCGAACTTCGGGCAGGGTCTTCAAGGAACCATATGTCGCCCATGCCCCGCGGGCTCTGGCCCAGGAGTCGTAGGCGTCGATGGGCTCGGAGCCGCACCGGCATCTGGGCAATGCCAGCCGCAACCTATGATGGTTCGATGGACACGGGGAGAGTAGCGGACGCCTCACGGCAGGACGGTTTCCGGGAGCTCGCGGCCGCATTGGTCGATACTTCGGAGCACATCAAGCGCGCCGCACAGGAGGCCACGGGTTATCGCCCTCTACCCAACGGGATGTTTGACATCCTGCGGGTCATCGAAGCAAATCCCGGCATCACCGTGGCCCAGGTGGCCTCCCGCCTTGACCGCCAGTTCAGCAACGTCAGCACCCAGCTCAAGAACTTGGCTGACCGGGGTCTGGTCACCAGAAACCGGGATTCTTCCGACAAGCGGTATGTCACCTTGCACGCCACGGCCGGGGCGGAACGCATCAAGAACGTGATCGAGACGTCCTGGGCCGACGCCCTGGCGACTGCCTCTCTGCCGCTCTCTTCCGAAGAGCGGAACCGGCTGCGCGAACTCGGCCCCACCCTGGCACTCCTTGCCTCGCACCTGACCCGCGCATAATCCTCGTCACATCTTCCTGACGCACCACGCGCGATACACTTATACTTTTATAAGTAATTAAGAGCAGAGTGCGTTCGGGGTGCACCATCGAGCACTCCGCGCGTCGTTCCGTGGACCTGGCCTTCCGCCAGTCCCGTGGCCGTGCTGCTTTCCGGCCCACACCAGACAAGGCTTTCATGACCAATTCCCAGCACCGGGATCGGCCCACCGCCGACACCCAGACCGCAGCGGCGGCAGCCCGAGCCGTCGAACCCGAACGAACCACCACCAAGGGCCTCGCCGCCACCATCACGGCCCTTGTCCTCTCCGCCATGATCATGATCCTCAATGAGACGGTCCTCAGCGTGGCGCTGCCGAACCTCATGGCCGACTTCCAGGTGGACGCCACGACGGCACAGTGGCTGACCACCGGGTTCCTGCTGACCATGTCGGTGGTCATCCCGACCACCGGGTTCCTGCTCCAGCGCTTCACCACCCGGCGACTGTTCATCGTCGCCTTGCTGCTCTTCATCGCCGGCACTGTCCTGGCTACCGTCGCCCCGACATTCTCGGTCCTGCTGTTGGCGCGCGTCATCCAAGCCGGTGGCACGGCGATCATCCTGCCGCTGCTGATGACCACCACGCTGACGTCTGTCCCCGTGGCCTACCGCGGCACCATCATGGGCCTGAACGCCGTCGTCATCTCCGTGGCCCCGGCCATCGGCCCGACGCTGTCGGGAATCGTCCTCAACGCCCTGGATTGGCGTTGGGTCTTCGGCCTCATGATCCCCGTGGCCCTCATCGTCTTCATCGTGGGCGTCATCGCCATCCGCACGTCGGGCGAGACACGCAAGGCCCCGCTCGATGCCCTCTCCGTTGTCCTCTCCGCCCTCGCCTTCGGCGGGATCGTCTACGCGCTCTCCTCGATCGGCGAAATGATCCAGGGTGCCTGGGGGCCCATCGTGGCGCTCGTCATCGGCGCCATCGCCCTGGCGGTGTTCATCGCGCGCCAGTCGGCTCTGCGCGCCAAGGGATCCGTGCTGTTGGACCTGCGTCCTTTCGCCGTGCACAATTTCCGCATCTCGGTCTCGATGCTCATGCTCCTCATGGGCACCCTGCTGGGTACCGTGATGGTCATCCCGATCTTCCTGCAGAACGGCAAGGGCCTCAGCGTGTTGACCATCGGCCTGCTGCTCCTGCCCGGCGGGCTGGTCCAGGGCATCATCTCTCCGCTGATCGGCCGCCTCTACGACAAGGTCGGCCCCCGTCCCATCGTCATCCCGGGTGCATTCATGCTGGCCGGAGGCCAGTGGTGGTTGAGTACCGTGCAGGTCGATACCCCGCTGGGGCTCATCGTGGCCATGCACGTGGTCTTCTCCATCGGCTTCGGCATGCTGATGACCCCGTTGATGACCACCGCCTTGAGCTCGTTGCCGCGTGAGCTCTACGGCCACGGCAGTGCCATCGTGAACACCCTGCAGCAGCTGGGCGGCGCTGCGGGCACCGCCATCCTCATCGCCACCATGACGATCGGCACCACGCTGGCCGCCACCGCGGGCCTGGGTGTGGCGGAGAGCCTGGTCTCCGGAACCGAGAAGGCATTCTTCGTCGGCGGTGTCCTGGGCCTCGTGGCCATTGTGTGCTCGTTCTTCGTCAAGAACCTGCCCACCGCCCCCGACGCTGCCCCTGCGGAGGCCGAGGCCCAGCGCCCCGCCAGCGTCGACGCCTGACCTGGCACCAACTGGAACGCGTCGACGGGGCTCCTGCGGGGGCCCCGTCGTCGTCTTCCCTGATTTTGGAAGCCTGACCAGAGGTCAGCGGGCGGTCGCCTCGTCCAGCAGCTCCAGGACGTGCCGGTAGTCGTGCCCGGTCGCCCGGGTCATGCCGAGCTCGCAGGTCCGGTTGCAGGACGCATGCGCGGCGGAGCTGAAGGCGTTCACCTCGCGCGCCTGGCGATCGGTCGCCGAGGCCGTGAGCTCGGGGTGGAGCATGCCGCGGTCCCCGGCGAACGCGCAGCAGCCCCAGTTCTCCGGTACGTCGACGCGTTCGGCGACTGCCTCGGCGACCGCGGTCAGTGACGGGTTCAACCCCAACCGCGTAGACGAACAGGTCGGGTGCAGGGCCAGTGACGGCAGCTTCGTGCCGGCCGGCAGCAACGGCAGGATGTGTTCGGCGGTGAACTCGACGACGTCGATGATGCGCAGCGCCCGCTCCCCCGGCCCTGGTTGATCGGCCTCGATGGCATGGATCAGGCCCTCGGTGCAGGAGGAGGCATCGCAGACGATCGGCAGTTCGCCGTCGCGCGTGGCCTCCCGCAGCGCCGCAGCCGCCCGGTCACGCATGGTCTCCTTGCCGGCAGCCATCCCCTTGGACGACCAGGGTGTGCCGCAGCAGAGTCCATCGATGGCCGGCGGGACGAGTAGTTCGATGCCCGCGCGGGCGGCCAACTGCTCGAAGCTGGCCTGCACGCCCGGCCCGTTCCCCGCGGGACCGAACATGGTGCCCACGCAGGCCGGGAAGTAGACGGCCGTCGCCGACCCGGCGGGGGCCGGGCGTCGGCGGGACGTGCCACCGCCGGGCAACTCGGAGGAGTACAGCGGCACGGTGTCGGTGCCGAGGACGGCGCGGGCGGCCTGGTTGGCCGGGCGGATGGCCGCCGCGGGGACCTTGCGGGCGACGGTCAACGCCAGAGAGGCGCCGTGCGTCACCGGGCCCCAGTTCTTGGCAGCGAGGTTCCATCCGGCACCTGCGATGGCGCCGGCGTCGTCCTGGCGCAGCTTTCTGACGAGGTCGCCGGTGTTGATGTCGACGGGGCAGGCCGTCTGGCACATGCCGTCAACGGCGCAGGTCTGGACGGATTCGTAGTCGTAGTCGCGCTCGAGTTCGGCGACCAGTGCGGTGTCCCCGGCACGGCGGGCGGTCTCGATGGCGCGCAGTGTGACGATGCGCTGGCGCGGGGTCAGGGTGATGTCCTTGCTGGGGCAGACCGGTTCGCAGTAGCCGCAGGAGACGCAGCGGTCGACCTCCTCTGCGACCGGTGGCGCGGTCTTGATGTGGCGCAGGTGGGCGTTCGGGTCGTCGTCGAGCAGGACGCCGGGGTTCAGGATGCCGGCCGGATCGCACAGGGCCTTGATGCGGCGCATCACGTCGTAGAGCTCGTCGCCGTATTGCCGGCGGACGTAGGGGGCCATGACGCGTCCGGTGCCGTGTTCGGCCTTGAGCGAGCCGTTTTCGCCCAGCACCAGGTCGACCATGTCCTCGGTGAAGGCGCTGTAGCGCTCGATCTCGGTGTCGCTGGCGAAGCCGTCGGTGAGCATGAAGTGGACGTTGCCGTCCTTGGCGTGGCCGAAGATGACGCTGTCCTGGTATCCGTACCGTTCGAACAGGCCGATCAGCTCGGTGCAGGTGCGGCCCAGCGCCGGCACCGGGACGACGATGTCCTCCAGCAGCGCGGTGGTCCCCTGCGGCCGGGCGCCGGCGACCGAGGCGTAGAGGCCCTTGCGCAGGTGCCAGAGCGAGGTGCGGATGGAGGCGTCGGTGGTGAACTCGGCGGCCGAGTCCAGCTGCAGGTCCTTCAGGACAGCGGCGCCGCGGTGCCGCAACTCCTCGAGTTCGGCGGCCTGCCCGGCGGAGTATTCGACGAGCAATGCGGCCTGCTGGCGCACGTCCAGATCGGCGACCGCGGCGGGGGTGCCCTTGAGGGTCTTGCCGACGCGCAGCGAGGTCGCGTCGAGCAGTTCCACGGTGGCGGCGCCGGATTCCACGAGGCCTGACAGGGATGCGTTGGCGGCTGCGAGGTCCTGGAAGACCAACAGGCCGGTGGCCGTATGCGTGGGTTTGGGGACCGTGCGGAAGACGGCCTCGGCGACGAACCCGAGCGTTCCCTCGGAGCCGATGACCAGGTGGGCCAGCATGTCCACGGGCTTCTCGAAGTCCAGCAGGGAGTTCAGCCCGTAACCCATGGTGTTCTTCATCGAGAACTGGTGGCGGATGGTGGCGACGGAGGACGCGTTGCCGCGAACGCGGCGGGCGAGGCGGTCCAACCCGTCATGCAGTTCCGGTTCCAACGCGCGGAGCCGGGCATCGGCGTCGTGCTCGGCGGTGTCGATGACGGTGCCCGAGGGCAGGACGAGGGTCATCGATTCGAGCGTCCGATAGGTGTTCTCGGTGGTCCCGCAGTTCATGCCCGACGAGTTGTTGGCGACCACGCCGCCGATCGTGCAGGCGACCTCGGATGCCGGGTCGGGGCCGAACCGGCGGCCATGCCGGGCCAGCCGGTTGTTCAAGGCGCGGACCGTGGCGCCGGGCTTGACGCGGACGCGGGCCCCGTCGTCGAGGACTTCGATGTCGCGGAAGTTCCGGCGGACGTCGACCAGGACGGAGTCGGAGACGGCCTGCCCGCTGAGGCTGGTGCCTCCGGAACGGAAGGTCAGCGGGATGCCCTGGGCGGCACTGGCCGCCATGAGCGCGCCGACCTCTGCGGCGTTGGCCGCGGTGACCACGGCCTGCGGGATGAGCAGGAAGTGCGAGGCATCGTGGGCGGTGGCGTGCAGGTCGATCGCGCGGTCGGAGACGCGGGTGGGGTCGGCTACCGCAGACCTCAGGGTATTCAGCATGGTGCGCTCGCTCTCTGCGGCAGGGTCGGGATTTCCCCCAGCCTATGACGCCCGAGGCCAGCCGTCCGGAACCGTTCTCGCCCACCGATAACGCCCGTTGGCCGGAACCGCCCCGGAGGCAAGACTGATCTGACAGGCACGGCCCGCGCGACGCGGGCGCCTCCTACCGGAAGGAACTCCCGTGATCTTCATCGTCGTCAAATTCCCCGTCAAGCCCGACTGGGCCGACCGCTGGCCCGAGCTGACGCGCTCGTTCACCGAGGCCACCCGGGCCGAGCCCGGCAACCTATGGTTCGACTGGTCCCGCAGCCTCGAGGATCCGAACGAATACGTGCTGGTCGAGGCCTTCGCCGATGACGCGGCCGAGGCCCACGTGAAGAGCGAGCACTTCCAGCAGGCCATGAAGGACATGCTGCCCGCGCTGTCGGAGACCCCGCGGATCATCAGCCGTCAGCTCGAGGGCGACGCGTGGGACCGGATGGGCGAGCTGCAGGTCGACTGACGGCGCCGACGCGGCCGTCTTAAGTTGGAGCGGGGCGGCCGCGGCGGCGAAGATGGGCACATGGGACGCAACGACGCACTGAATGGTTTGGCCTCGGTCCAGAAGGCCTTCGCCCTGCTGGACGTGGTTGCCTCCCACAGCCGGGGCATGACCGCCAAGGACATCGCCACCGAGCTCGAGATGCCGCTGCCCACCGTCTATCGGCTGCTCAAGACCCTGGTCGCCTCCGAGCACCTGGTGCACCTGAAGGACGAGAGCCGCTACGGCCTCGGCTACAAGCTGCACGCGCTGGATAATTCGCTGCGTCGGCAGGTCGGCACACCGCCCTCGGTGGCCCGGCTGGTCCGTGAACTGCATGTGCGCGGCGACGCCGCCGCCTACTACGCCGTCCACCGCGGTGAGGACATCGTCGTCGCCCACGTCATCGACTCCCCCACCCGACCGCGGATCACGCCCATGGGCTTCGGGTTCAACGATGCCGCGCACGCCACGGCCTTCGGCAAGGTCCTGCTGGCTGCCATGGAACCTGACCGGTGCAGCGCCTACCTGGCACGCCACGGGATGCCGGAGATGACGGCGGCGACCATCACCGACCCTGCGGCGTTCGCCGCCGAACTGGATGGCATCCGCGAGTCGGGCATCGCCGTCGAGCGCGAGGAGTTCATCCGCGGGGCCTCCTGTCTGGCCGCCCCGGTGACCACCCCGGCCGGGCAGACGGTTGGATCAGTGGCCGTGTCGATGGATCCGGCCGACTTCGCCGCCCGCTCCCCGCAGGTCTCGGTGCTGCTGCGCGATGTCGCCTCCCGGGTCAGCAAGGCACTTCGCGGCACCACCCTGCTGGGGCAGTAGGACAGCGCACGACGACGGGGCCGGTCCGATTGAGCATTGAACCTCGAAGTTGACCCGGCGTTCGCAATAGACCACGACTATAGGCCGGTGGCAAGCCCTTATGGCAGCGCTTGGCCCCTGTGCACAATTTGCGGAGACAGCTTGTTCCACCGCTGATTCAGCATGAGCATTGACAGGAGCCGGGGGCGTCGAAACCCGCACGGGTGTGCGTTCCGCCTTCGACGCGGATGATGAGCAGACATCGCGGCCGAGCATGTGGCCTACCGGGAGAATCGCGGACAGCAAGAGCATGGGAAAGACGCCAAACGCCAATTGCAGAACCGGTGCCTGGGCCGATGAAAGCACGCGCACCGTCGGTGTAGAGACGCCTGTCTACCTGCTCGGGGCTACGCTCGCTGATGCCGCCGCTGCAGAGTTCGCACGCGAAACGACGCGGGCCCTCCACACCTCCGCATCAAAACTCCATTGGCGCGAACTCGGGCACAAAGGCAAACTGCACTCCGTCAACTCGATTGCTGAGCTGGTATGTGGAACACATAGTCGTCATTGCGAGTCCCCTTGATCCCAAACGTCAAGAACGTGCTCGCGCCAAGTGCCTTGAGCGGCTGTGCTGGGAAGTTGAAGACAGAGGCGGGCAAAGCCTATTTCTTGAAGCCCGGACAACTTCCCTCAACCGGCGCGACCGCGCTCTCATATCCCGTCTTCGTGGCGCAAGAGCGCTCCCGATCGATGTTCATGTCCACTGGCTGTTGGGCTCATCGGTCCGATGCTGTGGATTGCCGACCAGGTCATCGGAGCATACGGAGATGCGATCGCCGGCAACGACGAGTACCTCGCGGCCATTGAGCAAGACATCAACGCCATCCCCCTTGGCATCTAGAAACGCGAAAGCCAGGTCCCGTCACGAGGGCGGGGATCCTGGCTCCACTTCTTCCAGCCCGCAGGATGGAAGCTAAGCACTAGTTTACGACCCGGACGGACAGACAACAATCAATCCCCCGTGCTCGTGGCGGTTCGGGAATGGCCTGTCGATCGAGGTATGCCTCATTCGGCGGGACCTGAAGGGCGGCCGCAAGGGAGATCAGCGTTCATTTTCGCCCGCATCCTTCGCGCTCCGATGTTGTAGCACCAGAACGACGGGGCCCGCCTCAGGCGAGCCCCGTCGTCGTGCGCTGTTGATCCCTTCTAGAGTGCCGAGCTGGCCAGCTGCTCGGCGATGTATTCCGCCTGCCGGATCGCCAGGGCGACGATGGTCAGGGTCGGGTTCGCCGCGGCACCGGTGGTGAACTGCGAGCCGTCGGAGATGAACAGGTTCGGCACGTCGTGGGTCTGCCCGTAGGCATTGACGACCCCGTCCTCCGCGCGTTCGCTCATCCGCGCCGTGCCCAGGTTGTGGGTGGACGGGTAGGGCGGGGTGTGGTGCGTCGAGGTGGCGCCGACGACCTCATAGAGGCGCGATGCCTGCTGGTAGCCGTGGTCGCGCATCGCCACGTCGTTCACGTGGTCATCGAAGTGCACGTTGGGCACCGGCAGCCCGAGCCGGTCGGTCACCGTGGTGTTCAGCGTGATCCGGTTCGACTCCTGCGGCATGTCCTCCCCGATGACCCAGAGGCCTGCGGTGTTGACGTAGTCGTCCAGCAGCGCGGTGAAGTCCGGGCCCCAGGCACCGGGGTCCACGAAGCTGGCCAGGAACGCCGGGCCCAGCGAGATGGTCTCCAAGTAGTAGCCGCCGGCGAATCCGCGCTCCACATCGTGGCGGGATTCGTCGGCGATCAGCCCGGCCATGGTCTCGCCGCGGTACATGTTCACGGGCTGATCGAACTTGGCGTATACCGAGCCGGTGGTGTGGCGCATGTAGTTGCGGCCCAGCTGGCCCGAGGAGTTGGCCAGCCCATCCGGGAAGAGCGGGGAGGCGGAGAGCATCAGCAGGCGGGGGGTCTCGATGGAGTTGCCGGCGACGGCGACGATGCGCGCCTTCTGCCGTTGGACGTTGCCGTCGGCGTCGATGTAGATGACGCCGTCGGCCTTGCCCTCGGCGGTGTGGGTGACCTGGATGGCGTGGGATTCCGGGCGGAGATCCAACAACCCGGTCTTCAGGGACTTGGGGATCTCCGACACCATCGTGGACCATTTGGACTTGTTCTTGTCGCCCTGGAAGTTGAACCCGTCTTGGATGGAGGCCGGCCGGCCGTCGTACGGTTCGGCGTTCGTGGCGTAGGGGCCGGTGGAGTAGTGCTTGTAGCCCAGGCGTTCGGCGCCAGCGGCCAGGACCTTGTAGTTGTTGTTCGCCGGCAGCGGCGGTCGGCCGTGCCGGTGGGTGCTGCCCATCTTCTGTTCGGCCCGGTCGTAGTAGGGCTCCAGGTCCGCCAGGGTGATGGGCCAGTCCAGCAGGTTCGCCCCGTCGATGCGCCCGTAGGTGCTGCGCGCCTTGAACTCGTGCGCCTTGAACCGCGGGGTGGCACCGGACCAGTGGGTGGTGGTCCCGCCGACGGCCTTGACGATCCAGGCCGGCAGGTTCGGGAAGTCGCGGGCGACCCGCCAGGATCCGGAGGTGGTGCGCGGGTCCAACCAGGCCATCTGGTTGAAGGCCGCCCATTCGTCCTGCTCGTAATCCTCGTTCTTCAGGTACGGTCCGGCCTCCAGCAGGACCACCTTGATGCCCTTCCCGACCAGTTCGTGGGCCAGGGTGCCGCCGCCGGCGCCGGAGCCGATGACCACCACTGCCGAATCGTCGTCGTACTCGAAACGTGCCGAGATCTGCTCGTTCGTCTGGCTGCTGCTCATCGTGTCTGTCCTTCCTGGACGGTTCCGGTTCCCTTGAAGACGTCGCCGACGGGCTCGATGCCCTCGGCCGGCGCGCAGGGCGCCACCGCGTAGGGCAGCGGGCCGACCTCGGTCAGCGTCTCGCTGCTCTCCTCGATCCGCGGGTCCGGCAACCAGGCGAGGTCGTTGAAGCCACGGTTGATGTACCCGCCCTTCGAGAACGATTCGCCCTCGTAGCCCAGCGCCTCGTGGACCTCGGGGTCGTCGTAGAGGTTCAGCACGACGGTGCGCCGGATGAAGCCGAAGAACTCCAGGTCGGCGATGCGCTTGAGCACGGCGAGCGCCCGGTCCTCGGGCAAATCGAGGAAGTGCTCCTCGGTGAGCGTGTCCAGGGTCATCAGGCCCTGCGTCAACGCCATGCGGAACCAGCGCGACTCCTCGGAGGCCTCGATGATCTTGGAGGTCATGCGCTCGTAGGGGCCGTCGGGGAACTGCGGGTGCGGGAACGCGACCCGGATGATCCGGGTCAGGATCCGGCGCGCCTCGTCGGAGAGCTCCAGCGCGTTCAGCTCCGGGTATTTTGCGGGAAACGCCATCGTTGTCACCTCGGTTGGTAGCGGTCACGTCGTGGTCCCCGGCCGCGACAGGGGGACATCGCGGCCGGGAAGCCATACCAGCAGTCTGTGCCCCGGATCACATGCACGCCAACCCTGGTTATCGGCTGGTGAGAATGCCGGTGCACGCGCCCCGGCCCGTCGCATAGCCTGAAACCATGATCGACCTCGACGACATCACCATCCGCAGCCGCTCGGTCAGCGAGATGGCGAACAACGTGTACCTGCTGACCTCCAAGACCACCGGCGTCCAGCTGCTCATCGACGCCGCGGACGACCCCGACGCCATCCGGGCGATGCTCGACGAGGCGCGCGCCGACTCAGCGGAGCCGACCCGGGTGGCCTGCATCGTGACCACGCACTCGCACTGGGACCACGTCCGGGCGCTCGACGAGCTGGTCCGGGACACCGGCGCCCAAACCGCCGCCGGCCTCGAGGACGTGGCGGACATCGAGGTGCCCACCGATCATCCGCTGGAGGCCGGCCCGCTGGACATCGCCGGAGCCCCGGCACTGGAGGTCATCAAGCTGCGCGGACACACCCCCGGCTCGGTCGCCCTGCTCTACCGCGACCCCTCAGGGCCCGCGCACCTGTTCACCGGCGACTCGCTCTTCCCCGGCGGGGTCGGCAACACCTTCGGCGATTCCGGGAATTTTGCCTCGCTCATCGCCGACGTCACCGAGCGGGTCTTCGACGTCCTGCCCGACGACACGATCGTCCACCCCGGCCATGGCGACGGCACGACGCTGGGAGCCGAACGGCCGCACCTGCAGGAGTGGCGCGAGCGCGGCTGGTAACGCGGACCCTCCCCTTCGGGCGGAACACCCGGGACGACGGCGGGGCCCGCTTTCTCGCTCTGCGATACCGGGGCTGCCCCCGAACGTGATCCGGGGCACAGGCTGGTGGCATCGGGCTCCACGAACGTCCCAGAGTCGCCCCAGCCCGAGCGGCCGCCACCAGGAGGAACCACCATGGCAGCATCCACTTCACGCGTCGCCCTCATCACCGGAGCCGGTCGCGGCATCGGCCGCGCCATCGCCGAACGTCTGGCCGACGACGGCCAGGACATCATCATCGCCGACGTCCCGGGAGCCCAGGAGAACATCGACGCGGTGGTCGCCGCCGTGGAGCAGCGCGGACAACGTGCCGTGGGCGTCACCGGCGACGTCTCCAAGCCCGCAGACGTGGAGCGCATGATCCAGGAGGGCACCGACGCACTCGGAGACCTGGACGTGTTCATCGCCAACGCCGGCATCGCGCAGGTCGACGAGATCCTCGACGTCGAGCCAGAAGCCCTGGACCGCATCATCGACGTCAACATCAAGGGCGTCTACTACTCGTACCAGGCGGCGGCCCGTCGGTTCATCGCCCAGGGGACCAGCGGGAAGATCATCGCTGCCGCCTCGATCGTCGCCTACCGCCCCTTCCCCGTATTGGCGTCCTACTCGGCCACCAAGTGGGCCGTGCGCGGCCTGACGCAGGCCGCAGCGATGGAATTCGCGAAGCACAACATCACCGTGAACGCGTACGCGCCCGGCGTCGTGGGCACTGCCATGTGGGACCTCATCGACGAGAAGCTCACCGCCCGCGATGGCACTCCGCGCGGCAGCGCCCTACAGGCCCAGGTGGACAACATCCTGGCCGGAAGGGTCTCCGAACCGGAAGACGTGGCCAAACTCGTCTCCTACCTGGCAGGACCGGATTCGGACCACATGACCGGGCAGACCGTGCTGATCGACGGGGGCATCAACTTCTCCTGAGTTCCCGCGTCCGGAATGTGGTCCGATCGACTCAGACGATCAGTGCACCGTCGAATGCCGGGGCCGGGTCGGTCGCCCCCAACGACCGACCCGGCCCCGGATGCTCCGTCAGCGGGCGTCGACTCCCAGCGCGACGTCGAAGCCTGCACCGTTGCTGGCCACCCCGACCAGGAGGAGTCCAGCCCACTCGAGGGCCGCGGCCATCCGCAGCCCTCCGGCGTCGCGGGGACGCATGTCCAGGCTCTCCAGGAATGCTCCGACGCTCGCCTTCGCTTCGGCGCTATCGCCGGCGAAGAAGCCCTCCAATGGCTGGTCCTTGGCCAAGACGCCACCGAAGATCGTGTTGAACGCCTTCACGACGCGCGCACTCTCGGGGACGGCGGCGGCGATCTGCTGGGCCGCCGAGTCGCCATCGGTGGTCGTGAGTCCGCTGGCATCGGTGTTGAACGGATTGGTGATGTCGACGATGATCTTGCCGGCCAGCGCATCACCGAAGCGGGTGACGGCGTCGACTGCCCCGGCATGCAGGACCGCGACGATGACGATGTCACCTGCCGGCTTGGCACCGAACGTGCCGACGGTGGCTCCGCTGCCGATCTGGTCGGCCAGCGACTGGGCCTTGGCGGCGTCGCGGCTCATGAGCTCGACGGCGTGGCCATGCTTCGCGGCCCGGGTGCCGATGGCGGTGGCCATGTTCCCCGAACCAATGATGGTGATGGTGCTCATGATGTGTCTCCTACTGGGTGATGGTCCGGGGTGTCCAGGTGAGGCACCCCTCCGGCGTTGATGTTCTTGTAACCGGAGGCATGCCTCACTTTATTCCGGAGGGGTGCCTCATCGGCGGTAGGGTGAAGAACATGAGCCGGAGCGACGTGAAGCAGGTGAGGATGCCCCGGCGCCGCGATGCCCAGGAGCGCCGCGACAAACTCATCGCCGCGGCGCAGCGCGGGTTTGCCGCACACGGCGTGGACGCCTCCCTGGAGAAGATCGCACGCGATGCCGGCGTCGCCATCGGCACGCTGTATCGCCACTTCCCCACACGCTTGGACCTGCTCATCGCCGCCTTCACGCCCCGCCTCCGGGAGTTCCTCGAAGGCGCCATCAAGGCCCAGGAGATGGACGATCCGTGGGAGGGATTCGTCTACTATCTGGAAAACCTCTTCACCGTGCAGGCCGGGGACCGGGGATTCAACGACTTCCTGTCCCGGCGCTTCCCCGAAAGCGCCGACACCGAGCACATCCACGACCAGATGTGCCGGCACATCGAGGACGTTCTCACCCGGGCCCAGGAGGCTGGCGCGGTCCGCCCGGATATCACCCAGGCCGACATCGTCAACCTCATCTGGTCCAACGGCCGGATGATCGACGCCACCCGCACCGCGGCACCCAACGCGTGGCGGCGTCACCTCTACCTGATGCTCGACGCCTACCGGGCCGAGCGGGCCCATCCGATCCCCGAACCACCGATGACGGACGAGCAGCTCTACGCGGCCATGGTCCATCTCAGCGAACCGAACTAGGGGCGGTCCGAGGCGTCCGGGCCCCTACCTCCCGGCAACGTGAGCGGCGGCCCCGCGCTCCATCCGCAGCGCGCCGACTAGCGGCAACAGTGTGAACAGCGCCATCACCACAAACGCCAGCTGGTACTTCACCAGTCCACCGGACGGCAGCCCATCGGCCCCGGCAGCAACCTGCAGCAGCAGCGCTGACACGGCCACCCCCAGCCCGGAGGCCAGCTGGGACACCGTGGAGGACAACGTGTTCGCCGAGGTCATCGCCGGCGCCTCGACGTCGGCAAACTGCAACGAATTAAAGGCAGTGAAGCCGATCGAGCGCAGCGCTCCGCTGGCCACCAGCAACACCGCGATGACCGCCATCGGCGTCCCCGGATCCAGCAGTGCGAAGGAGGCGATGAGGACCCCGCCGGCGCCCACGGATCCCAGCAGCACGGGACGGAAACCGAAGCGGCGCATCAGGGGCGTCGTCGTGGGCTTGATCCCCACGTTGCCGACGAACACGCACATGACCAACAGCCCTGCGGTGACCGGGGACCACCCGAAGCCGTCCTGGAACATCAGCGGCAGCAGGAACGGGACCGAATTCACCACGGCCCGGTAGACGAACCCGCCGGAGTTCGCCACACGGAAGGTCGCGACCCGGAAGACGCGCAGGTCCAGCAGGGGCTCGGGCGCACGCAACAGCCAGCGGACGGCGAACCCCAGCGTGGCCATCGCTGCAACCAACACCACCACGGCCACCATCGGGTGCCGGGCACTGGTGGCCAGTTCCATCCCCGCGAGCACCCCGCCGACCCCGAAGACCACCAGAACCAGGCCGGGGAGGTCGAGCCGTCGTCGTTCGGTGTCCCGGTCCTGCACCAGCCGCAGCGCGGCAGCCAGCGCAAACAGGCCCAGCGGGACGTTGATCAGGAAGATCCAGTGCCAGCTGGCGTACTCGGTCAGCACGCCGCCGAGGACCGGCGCCAGCACGGGTGCGAGCAGGGCTGGCCACGTGATGTAGGCGATCGCGCGCATCAGGTCGGCCTTGTCGGTGGCCCGCAGGACCACCAGTTGCCCGACCGGCACCATCATCGCGCCGCCGAGGCCCTGCAGGATCCGCCCGGCCACCAACAGGCCCAGGCCCGGGCTGGCGGCGCAGAGCACCGAGGCCAACGTGAACAGCACGATCGCGGTGCAGAACACGCGCCGCGCCCCGAACCGCGAGACCAGCCACCCGCCGACGGGGATGAAGGTGGCGACCGTGATCAGGTAGGCGGTGATCGCCAGCCCCAGCTGGGCACTGGTGACCCCGAAGTCGCGGGCCATCTGCGGGGCCGCGGTGACCAGGATGTTCCCGTCGAGGATCTCCATGAACATCGTGCACGCCACGAGCAACGCCAGCTTGCGGTTCCATGCCGGCGGTTCGGGCTGCTCCACGTAACCTCCGGGTCTGGTGATGCACGACGGCGGGGCTCCCCCGCCGCTCCCACGCTAGCGCAAGGCGCGTGCGCGAGATGCTCCCACGCGATGAGGGCCAAGCTCCTTGCAAGGTGAAGCGTTTGGCGATCCACATCTGTCCAAAATTCCTTAAGACGATTTGAGCGAGAGAACTTAACGTTGCTTAATTGTTGAATCGCCACCTGTAATAGACATCACAGTGACGGGATACCTCGATCACTCCAGAAGCCCGTACGGAAGGAGAAGCCATGTCGAACGCAGCCGGTACCGTCCTTGCACCCGGAGAAGCGGCCGCTCGTCCGACGCGGGTCTCCGCGGCTTCTGTGGCCCGAGCCTGTGGCGTTTCCGCTGCGACCGTCAGCTACGTGATGAACGGCCAACCCGGTGTTTCAGCCGACACCAGGAGACACATTGTCAAAGTCGCCAACGAGCTGGGCTACCGCCCATCGACGCACGGCCGGCTTCCCGACCCGCAACTCACCCGTGTCGTGGGGTTGATCCTGCCGAACATCGTGAACCAGATGTACACCGGGTGGGCCCAGCACATCATCACCGCCACCGCCGCCGAGGGCTTTGAGGTTTTTGTTGCCACCACACAGGACGACGCGGAATCCCTGGCCCAGGTCGCCTCGACGCTGGCAGCGCGGAACGTCGACGGGGTCATCATCGCCGCAGCACTGCGTGAGGACTCGCGCGCCCTGCGCACCTTGCGTCAGAAGCACATCCCGTATGTCTACCTCTCCCGTCGTTCGGAGCATATCCCCGGCGACTTTGTCGGCATCGACGACGATGCCGCAGCCTCCGCCCTGATGTCCCACATCCTCGCCCACGGATATACCGAGATCGCGACGGTAATCGGCCCGCGCTTCTCCACCGCATCGCTCGCCCGCGAGCAAGCATTCGTGCGCACAGCAGCCGCGGCCGGCGTTGTCATCTCCGGCGAGCGCAAGATCAGCACCCGGCTCAATTCCGACGGCGGCATGGTCGCCGCCGAGAAGTTGCTCGGCTCCCCCACTCCCCCGCGGGCTATCGTCTGCGGCTCCGACGAGATCGCCATCGGCGTCATGGAACACGCCCTCGCACTCGGCCTCCGCATCCCCGAGGACCTCGCCGTCGTCGGCAGCGACGGGCTGCCGCACAGCCGCTCCCGACTGATCCGAATGACCACCATCGTCCAGCCGGTCAAGACCATGGCCGAGCGGGCCTTCGAACTCCTTCTCAACCAAATCACCACCCCGCGCACCACCTACGCACACACTGTCTGCGAGCACCGCATCCACGTGGGTACCACCTGCGGTTGCCCACCTGACCCGCCGACTACATAACCGCGCCACAACAAACTCCACTTTCCACGTACGTCCCACCCGCAGAAGGGCTCTTTCGCCATGCTCAAATCACCGCACATCGAGGTGCTGCTCGACGTCAAGACGACGCTAGGTGAAGGCCCGGTTTGGGACGCTGAATCCCAGCGATTGCACTGGATCGACAGCGCCGATGGGCGCATCTTCCGGTCAACCCACGACGGTCGCGAGCTGCGCTCCTGGCACCTCGGCGAACCCATCGGATCCATGGCTGTCTCCCGGGATGGCAGTTATTTCCTGGCTGCGCTGAAAAGTGGTTTGCATCGGATCGATGCCTCCAGCGGCGAGCAGGAACTCCTCGTGGACCCGGAGCCTTACCTTCCGAACAACCGTCTGAACGACGGCAAGGTCGACCGGCAGGGCCGCTTCGTCTTCGGCTCCATGGACACCTTGGAAGAACAGGCCAGCGGCCGGCTCTATAGCTACACCCCGGAAGGGCAGCTGAACACCCTCGACGAAGGCATCGTCGTCTCCAACGGACCCTGCTTCAGCCCGGATGGACGAACCCTCTATTTCAGCGACACCTGGACCGGCCTGATCTGGTCCTACGACTACGACCCCGCAACCGGCGAGGCCGCCAACCGCCGGACCTTCGCCACCGTGGACACGAGCACCGGAGGTGCCGCCGACGGCGCGACCGTGGACGCCGACGGATACCTGTGGCAGGCACTTGTCTACGGCGGAAAGATCATCCGCTATGCGCCGGATGGTTCAGTGGACCGCATCGTCGAAACTCCCGTCCTGAAGGTCACCAGCCTCGCGTTCGGCGGCCCTGAAATGGACACGCTGTTCATCACGTCCATGGCGAAGCCGCCACTG
Organism: Arthrobacter rhombi; assembly: GCF_039526245.1. Classification (NCBI taxonomy): domain Bacteria; kingdom Bacillati; phylum Actinomycetota; class Actinomycetes; order Micrococcales; family Micrococcaceae; genus Arthrobacter; species Arthrobacter rhombi. Next base: position 4,749 of record NZ_BAAAIV010000009.1, on the reverse strand, counting down.
CCCCGTTTCCCCGAAGACGGCCAGCTACGCGGTTCCCTCTTCGCCATTTCCGGTCTCGGCGTCCGCGGCCTCCCCGAACCCCGCTTCGGCGCATAAGCAGAAAGCCCATCATGTCCTCGAACCGTACCCGACTGTCCATGAAGTCCATCCACAAGTACTCCTGGGTGTCCCTGATGGTCTGCTGGCTTATCTGGATCCTCAACGCCTACGACCGAGAAATCATACTGCGCCTGGGGCCGACCATCTCTGAAACCTTCGACCTCTCCCCAGAGGCGTGGGGCGGCATCGCCTCGGTCGTGATGCTGGCTCTGGCCGTCATGGCTATCCCTGGGTCGGCCATGAGCGACAAGTACGGCGGCGGCTGGAAACGCGCTCGCTTCCAGGTCCCGCTTGTCATCGGCTACACAGCGTTGTCCTTCCTCTCCGGCTTCAAATTCGTCAGCCACAACATCGTCGCGTTCGTCGCGCTCCGAGTAGGCGTCAACCTCGGCGCCGGCTGGGGCGAGCCGGTGGGCGTGAGCAACACTGCCGAATGGTGGCCCAAGGAACGCCGCGGCTTCGCGCTCGGTGCACACCACACCGGGTACCCGATCGGTTCCCTTCTCTCCGGCCTTCTCGCCGCCTTGGTCATCACAACCTTCGGTCCCGAGAACTGGTCCTATGCCCTGTTCCTAGCCCTGATCATCGCCGTACCGCTGATGCTGTTCTGGGGAAAATACTCGACGCCAGACAAAATGCAGGCGCTCTACGCCGATATGGAGGCACACGGCCTCACCCCGCCGGACCTCGCTGATTCGCAGGCAGCCCGCCCCAAGGGCCTGCTGAAGAAGACGCTACGCGAACGCAACATCACGCTGACGGCTGGGACAACTATGCTGACTCAGATCGTGTACATGGGCATCAACATGGTCCTGCCCGCCTATCTCTTCAACGTAGTCGGCCTCTCACTGGCGGCTTCTGCGGGCCTGAGCGTCGTCTTCGCCCTGACTGGCATCTTGGGCCAGATCATCTGGCCCACCCTCTCGGATGTCATCGGGCGCAAGATCACCATCGTCATCTGCGGCGTATGGATGGCGGCTTCTGTCGCCGCGTTCTACTTCGCGACGTCCTCGCTGCTGGTCGTCGTCATCCAACTCGCGTTCGGCTTGGTGGCTAACGCCGTCTGGCCTATCTACTACGCGGCTGCCTCGGATGCCGCCCCAGAAGGGGCAACATCCACCGCCAACGGCATCGTCACAACCGCCATGTTCATCGGTGGGGGCATCGCCCCCGTCCTCATGGGACAACTGATCACGCTGGGCGGCGGCTGGGAACAACGCACGGGTTACGTCGTCTGCTTCCTAGCCATGGCAGCGTTTGCCCTTCTCGGCGTCGTTCTGCAGCTATTCGCACGCAGTGACTCACGAACGCAGGAGCCGAAGCAGGAACACCTACCAGTGGCCTGATTTGCACCACACCCGCACACCCATCAACCAGAAGGCAGTCATGTCCATACCCACGAAAGCGACGGCAATGAGGCCACCGCACATCGTCAACAAGCTCATCTTCCGGCGCATCATGCCGCTGCTGATCGCCGCGTACGTCATGGCGTTCCTGGACCGCACGAACATCGGCATGGCCAAGGACCGCATGGAGATCGACCTCGGCATCTCCGCCACCGCCTACGGCGTGGGCGCCGGGCTGTTCTTCCTGACCTACGCCCTCTCCGAGATCCCGTCCAACCTGATCATGCACAAGGTCGGCGCCCGCTTCTGGATCATGCGCATCATGATCACCTGGGGCATCCTCTCGGCCTGCATGGCCCTCGTTCAGGGCGAATGGTCCTTTTACATCCTTCGCATGCTCCTCGGCATCGCCGAGGCCGGGCTCTTCCCCGGCGTCATCTATTTCCTCACCCAGTGGTTCGTGGCCAACGACCGCGCCAAGGCCAACGGCATGTTCCTGCTCGGGGTCTCGCTGGCCAACATCATCGGTGCCCCGCTCGGCGGCGTGCTGTTGACTCTTGATGGCATGGGCGGGCTGCATGGCTGGCAGTGGATGTTCGTCATCGAGGGCCTGCCCGCCTGCGTCCTGGCGTTCATCGTCTGGAAGTTCCTACCCAACAAGCCCACAGACGCGAAGTTCCTCACCCGTGCCGAGGCCGAGGACCTCGAGTCCCGCATCGCCGTCGAGGAGAAAGCCGGTGCCGAGGCCTCCGGGAATTCGAAGCTGCGCCACGTGCTCAAGGACAAGCAGATCCTGCTGGTCGTGGCCATCTACTTCACCCACCAGATCGCCGTGTACGCGCTGAGCTTCTTCCTGCCCTCGATTATCGGCACGTACGGCGAACTGAGCACCATCCAGATCGGCCTGCTCACCGCCATTCCGTGGATCTTCTCCGCCGCCGGTGCCCTGCTGCTCCCCCGCCTGGCCACCAACGCCACCCGCTCCCGGCTGATCGCCACATGCACGATGGTGGGCATCGTCGCCGGCTTCACACTCGGCGCGATCGGCGGCCCGGTGCTGGGCCTGATCGGCTTCTGCCTGGCCGCGTTCAACTTCTTTGCCCTGCAGCCGATCCTCTTCACCTACCCCGCCACCCGGCTCTCCGGAGCGGCTTTGGCGGGCGGTATCGCCTTCGTGAATACCGTGGGCCTGTTCGGCGGCTTCCTCGGCCCCTACGTCATGGGCTTCATGGAGGACGCCACCGGGTCCAAGTTCGCGGGCCTCTGGTTCATCGTCGCGATGTGCGCGATCGGTGCGATCCTCACCCGTTGGCTCAAGCGCGGCATCGAGGACCCGACCAAGGCCACCGTCGCCGGGCACTAGCGCCGGCACCTTCCAGGCAGGTGCACGACGCCGGAGCCAAGCTTCCGGCCTCGTTCACCTCCCGGCATCACCAGTTGCAACCACCATCCATCGCGAAGGAGCATCACCCGTGGATTCCACCGGACTGAACTACACCGACCGCAAGGTCCTCGTCACCGCAGGCGCCGCCGGTATCGGGCTGGCCATCGCCACCCGGTTCCAAGAACTCGGCGCGGCCGTGTTCGTCACCGACATCAATGAGGCGGCCGTCAAATCTGCTCGCACGGCCGGCTTCGCCGCTGCCGTGAGCGACGTTTCCCACGAGGACCAGGTCCGTGCGCTGATGGACACCGTTTCCGCCGAACTGGGCGGGTTGGACGTGCTGGTCAACAACGCCGGGATCGCCGGACCCACCGGGCCGATCGAAACGCTCGATGCGGACGCCTGGAAGATGACGTTCGACGTGAACATCCACGGGCAGTTCTACTGCATCAAGCACGCTCTCCCACTCCTCCGGACGGCCGAGAATGGTGTGATCGTGAACCTCTCCTCCGCAGCCGGCCGCCTGGGCATGGCGGGGCGAAGCCCGTACTCCGCCTCCAAATGGGCTGTCGTTGGTCTCACCAAGACCCTGGCGATAGAACTCGGCGAAGACGGCATCCGCGTCAACGCGATCTGCCCCGGCGCCGTCAACGGTCCACGCATCGATGCGGTCATCGACGCCAAGGCCGCCATGCTGGGCCGGCCGGTGGCGGAAGTCTCCGATCTCTATCACCGGCAGTCGTCACTGAACCGATTGGTCGAGGCGTCCGACATCGCCGACATGGCCGCGTTCCTGGCCAGCGACCTGGCGCGCAGCGTCAACGGTCAGGCGATGGCCGTGGATGGCAACACCGAAAAGCTCTACTAAACCGGGCCCGAACCCCTTACAGCCCCACCGCACAAACCCAAAGGATCCACCATGGCCTCCAAGCGCAAAGTCATTATCACTTCAGCCGTCACCGGCGCCATCCATACCCCCACCATGTCCCCCCACCTGCCCATCTCGGCAGACGAGATCGCCGATGCAGCCATCGGAGCAGCGCAAGCAGGCGCGGCCATCGTTCACATGCACGCGCGCGACCCTCAGGACGGGCGCCCCTCGCAGGATCCGAAGCACTTCGAACCGATCCTGGAGAAGCTCAAGGCCAACACCAACGCAATCATCAACATCACCACCGGTGGCTCCCCTCACATGAGCGTCGAGGAACGCATGCTCCCGGTCGCCACGTTCAAGCCCGAGCTGGCGTCCCTCAACATGGGGTCAATGAACTTCGGGCTCTACCCGATGCTGGACCGCTACCCGGAGTTCCGGCACGAGTGGGAGCGAGAGGGGCTGGAGAAGTCTCGCGATCTGGTCTTCAAGAACACGTTCGCGGACATCGAGACCATCCTGGGCATCGGCAACTCCAACGACACTCGGTTCGAGTTCGAGTGCTACGACATCTCCCACCTGAACAACTTGGCCCACTTCCACGGCCGAGGACTGGCACACGGGCCCCTCTTCGTGCAGTCGGTCTTCGGCCTGCTGGGTGGCATCGGCGCCCACCCGGAGGATTTGATGCATATGCGACGTACCGCCGACCGGCTGCTGGGTGACGACTACCAGTGGTCCATCCTCGGCGCCGGCAAGAACCAGATGCCGCTGGCGACCATCGGCGCGGCCATGGGCTCGCATGTCCGGGTGGGACTTGAGGATTCATTGTGGATCGGACCAGGACAACTGGCCGCCTCCAACGCAGAACAAGTGACGCGGATCCGTACGATCCTGGAGGCGCTGAACTTCGAGGTCGCCACCCCGGACGAGGCTCGGGAGATGCTCGAGCTCAAGGGCGCTGACAAGGTGGGCTTCTAGGCATGGCAATGGATAAGAGTGTCGCGTCGGCGGCGGAGGCCGTGGCTGATATCGGGGATGGTTCTTCG
>NZ_BAAAIV010000008.1:48341-98258 GCF_039526245.1 Arthrobacter rhombi | reverse complement strand
CCGCCTCACGTTCGGGAGCCACGCCCAGCGGGCTGGCCTCTTACACCACGCTAATGGGCACTACTTGACTGAAATGACCTGTGGAATACACCACGTTGGGAATACGCGCCGGGGAATGCCGGTTTATAGTGGTTTGGAAGCCTCGATCACTCTTTCGTGCCCTTCCTCCCCGTCGATGCCCGTCCACGGCGGCCCGCCGTCGATCGATCTACCAGAGGACCCCTCGTGCTATCCGAAGACCACCCCGTGAGCCCGGGGCATCCTGCCGCGGCGGACACCGCCGTCGTCCCCGATGGGCGCCTGGCCCCGGAAGCCAAAATGACGATCGGCGTGCTGCTGGTGTCGGCGTTCGTCGTGATCCTCAATGAGACCATCATGAACGTGGCACTGCCCCGCCTGATGGTCGCCTTCGACGTGAGCGCCGACGCGGTGCAGTGGCTGGCCACCGCCTTCATGCTGACCATGGCCGTGGTCATCCCGGCCACCGGCTACCTGCTGCAGCGCTTCTCCATGCGCACCGTGTTCATCCTGGCGATGGGCCTGTTCTCGGCCGGAACCCTGCTGGCCGGTGTTGCCCCCGGATTCGAGGTCCTGTTGGGGGCCCGCGTGATCCAGGCCAGTGGCACCGCGATCATGATGCCGCTGCTGATGACCACTGTCCTGGACCTGGTGCCGCCGTCGCGCCGCGGCGCCGTGATGGGCAACGTGTCGATCGTGATCTCCGTGGCCCCGGCCATTGGCCCGACCATCTCCGGGCTGATCCTGCAGTTCCTGCCGTGGCGGTTCATGTTCCTGATCGTGTTGCCGATCGCCCTGATCGCCCTCTTTGCCGGTGCCCGCCGGCTCTCCCGGGTCGCCGAGGCCGGAACCATGCCGTTGTCCATCCCGTCCATCCTGCTGGCCATCCCCGGATTCGGCGGACTGGTCTACGGGCTGAGCAAGATCGGCGGTGGCCACGACGGTGGTGGGCAGGGGCCCGACGCCGGTGCCCTGGTCGCGCTGGCCGTGGCAGTGGTCGCCCTGGCCGCCTTCACGCTGTTGCAGCTGCGCCTGCAGAAGAAGGACCGGGCCCTGCTGGATCTGCGGCCCTTCACCTACCGCGACTTCACGATCTCGCTGGTGCTGATGGTCCTGGCGATGGTCTCGCTGTTCGGGGTCATCATCCTGCTGCCGATCTACCTGCAAAACGTGCGCGGACTCGACACGCTGGGCACCGGCCTGCTCCTGTTGCCCGGCGGCCTGCTGATGGGCCTGCTGGCGCCGTTCGTGGGGCGGATGTATGACAAGGTGGGCCCGCGCCCGCTGATGGTTCCCGGGTCCGTGCTGCTGGCCGCGGTGATGTTCTCCTACTCGCGGCTGGCTTCCGACACCCCGATCTGGTGGCTGCTGGTGCTGCACCTGGCCATGTCGGTCAGCTTCTCCTTCATCTTCACCCCGGCGTTCACCACGGGTCTGAACCCGCTGCCGCACCGGCTGCACTCCCACGGTTCCGCCGTGCTGAGCACGCTGCAGCAGCTGGGTGGCGCCGCCGGCACCGCCCTGTTGGTGGGCATCATGGCTTCCTCCACCGCTGCTGCAGCACTCGGCGGGGCAAACGCCATCGAGTCCCAGGTGCAGGGGTTCCGGCATGGGTTCCTCACCGCGGCCATCGTGAGCCTGTCACTGATCGTGCTCAGCCTGTTCCTGCGGCGCCGGAGCACCGAACCGGCAGCCTGACCGCAGGGTCCCGGAAACGAACGAGGTCCGGGTGGCGTGGACCGAAGCACTGCTTCGGCCGACATCACCCGGACCTCGTTGCGTGGGGGGCCGGTGTCCCGGCCGCCGCGACCTACCAGCCGGCGCGCCAGTACTGCGGAGCGCGGGGGTTCTCATCCCGGTCGATCCCCAGTTCCCGGGCGGCGATGGCCGCCCAGTAGGGCTCGACGAGGGCGGCCCGCCCGATGCTGACCCCGTCGGCCTGCCCGGTGACCAGGATGTGCTCGGCCTGGGACGCCTCGGTGATCATCCCGACGGCGGTGACGAAGGCATCGGTGCCGGCCAACGCCTCCTTCACCGCGGTCGCCAGGGTCACCTGGTAGCCGGGGCCGGTGGGCCCGTGGAAGGCGCCGATCCCTGCACTGGACAGGTCGAAGGCGCTGACGCCCAGCTCGCGGGCCTCGGCGGCAAAGCGGGCGGTATCGGCGATCCGCCAGCCTCCCTCGACCCAGTCCTCGCCGGAGAAGCGGATGCCCAGGACCTTGTGCTCCGGCCAGACGGCGCGTACCGCGGTGATGACCTCGCGGGCATATCGGGTGCGGTTTTCGTAGCTGCCGCCGTAGGCGTCGGTGCGCTGGTTGGCCAGCGGGGAGAGGAACTGGTGGATCAGGTAGCCGTGGGCGGCGTGGAGCTGGATCACGTCGAACCCGGCTTCATCCGCGCGCCGTGCCGCCTCCGACCAGTCCTGGATCGAGGCCTGGATCTGTTCGATGGTCATCTCCGCCGGGGCGTCCAGCCCGTGGACGTCGGTGACCGACGGGGCGAGCGTCTGCCATCCGCCCTCTTCCGGTGGCATGGTGCCGCGCGCGCCGGAGGCTGCGGCCGCGGGCAGCCACGGGTAGGTGGAGGCCTTGGCCCCGGCGTGGGCCAGCTGGATCCCGGCCGCTGCCCCCTGGGAGTGGATGAAATCGACGATGGGTACCCAGGCGTCGCGCTGGGCGTCGTTCCACAGCCCGGTGTCCTGGTCGGAGATGCGCCCCTCGGGGGAGACGGCGGTGGACTCGGTGTAGACCAGGCCGAAGCCGCCGACGGCCCGGGACCCCAGATGGGTCAGGTGCCAGGCGTGGGGCACTCCGTCCTTGGCGGTCACCGAGTACTGGCACATCGGCGCCAAGGTGGCGCGGTTGCGCAGCGTCAGGCCAGGGCCAGCGGGGGCGGATAGGGTCACGGGTTCGAAGAGTCGGGTCACTTCAGTGGCCAACGGCGCGCAGTCACGGCCTATTCCCTCCGGTTCCGACGACCGGCGATAGCGACGACGAATCTGTAGGAAGGATGGGCAGTACTGTCTTGGTTCCATTCCGTAAATAGGCGTGGCGAGGGGCGTGATGGGCCCCCCGATACGGTTGAGGCCCGCAGCGATGGCGGCGGGCCTCAGTTGCTCGTCGTTCCTCAATCTTGGGGATGCAATTGGCTAGGATCCAGCCTCCGCCAGTTCTTGAGCTGTTGCGTCGGCTCCGGGGCCGTGGGGCAGCCCCACTAGATCGGATTTGCGAATGGCCAGGGTGGCCACCAATGAAATCAACCCGGCGAAGAGCAGGTAGAGGCCTACGGAAAGAGCAGATCCTGTGCTCTGGATCAACCAGGTGGCCACGAACGGTGCCGGGCCGCCACCCAGGATTGCTCCGAGGGCGTATGCGATGGAGGCGCCCGAATATCGAACGCGCGTCGGGAACAGGCTGGCAAACAGCGCGGACTGCCCTCCGTAGGAAAGACCGAGGCTGGCGGTGAGGATCACAGCAGCCACGTAAATGAAGAAGAGGTTGGATGTGCCGACCAGCAGCATGAAAGGGACCGCCCAGATCACCTGAAGGGAAAAACCGATGAGGTAGAGCCGTCGAGCTCCAACGAGGTCCGTGAGGTAGCCGGAGGCCGCGATGGAGATCAGCCACACCACGGATCCGGTGATTTGCACTCCGAGCATGGTGTCGCTGTGCATGCCTAGAGTGTTCGTGGCATACGAGAGTAGGAAGGAGAGAAAGATATAGCCAGCCATGTTGTTACCGAGGAACGTCGCGGCGGCGATGATGAGGGGCCGTTTGTGGAGACGGAAGACTTCATATAGGGGTGTGCGGTCCAGATCGTGCGTTTTCTTCATCTCGGCAAAAGCGGGGCTTTCGTCGATCTTGGCCCGGATGTAGTAGCCGACGAGAACCATCAGAATGCTGACAAAGAACGGGATGCGCCAGCCCCAGGCCATGAACTGTGCGTCCGAGGTCACAGAGACCATCAACAGGAAAACCGCAGTAGCCAGGATCAGACCGATCGGCGTGCCGATCTGAGAGGCTGATCCCCACTGCCCGCGCTTCTTGGCGGGAGCGTGCTCGACTGCCATCAATGCCGCCCCGGCCCATTCGCCACCGGCGCTGAATCCTTGCAAGAACCGAAGGACAACCAGGAGTACCGGCGCCCATACGCCGACTTGGGCGTACGTCGGTAGCACTCCAACCAGGAATGTTGCACCGCCCATGATGCCCAAGGTGAGGACGAGCATCTTCTTGCGCCCCAGCTTGTCTCCGAAGTGTCCAATTATGGCACTGCCGAGGGGGCGGGCTAGGAATGTCACTCCAATAGTTGCCATGGAGGTCAGCAGGGCCGTTGATGGGTCCATGGCAGAAAAGAACTGGCTGCTGAACACTAGCGCGGCGGAGGTGGAATAGATGAAGAAGTCGTACCACTCGATGGTGGTGCCGATAGCACTGGCGGCAAAAACCTTCCGCTTCTGTGCGAGGTTGCTATCCTGCATGGTTTTCCTTTCGAGGGCCTACGGCCTGGTCGACAACCAGGTTTGAATTACAGAGATATATCTGTAGCATTCTGGTAATGCAGGTCACATTACCCGAGGAGAGTCGATGTCACAACGGGATCTAATCCAAGCCGGCGGTGCGCTGTTCGCCGACGAAGGACAAGATGGACTGATGCATCGGATCTTTCTGCGAGGAGAGGGTTTTTCGGCCGACGATGTCAGGAAGTCCCCGGTCATCGGCATTGCCAACAGCTCAAGCGAATTGAATCCATGCAACGCCGGCTTGGCATCACTCGCGGCTGAGGTCAAAGCGGGGATCCGTGAGGAAGGGGGGTTGCCATTGGAATTCCCGACGATTTCCATCTCGGAGCCGTTTACTCGACCCACCAGTCTGTATCTGCGCAATCTCATGTCGATGGACGTCGAGGAGATGATCTCCAGTTCACCCATCGATGGCGTTGTCCTCTTGGGGGGTTGCGATAAGACGGTCCCGGCACAATTGATGGGTGCAGTGAGCGCCGACAAGCCGGCGGTAATGTTGACCGCCGGTCCTCGTCCTGTTTCCTGCTTCAAGCGCAACAGTGAATTCACAGTGGACGACGTCTGGCCGCTGTGCGAGTCGCGCAGGGTCGGGGAAGTGAGCGATGCGGACTGGTTGTCATTGGAAGGTAGCGTCAATACCGGCGTCGGAACCTGCAACGTCATGGGGACGGCGACTACTATGGCGGCTGTGGCGGAGATGCTGGGATTCGCTTTGCCAGGTTCGGCGCTGCCTCCCGCGAACGGCGCCAGCCGCAGAGAACTCGCCCGGGCTACCGGACGCCGAGCAGTCTGGGCAGCACGGGCCGACGTCAAGCCGCAACATCTGGTGACGATGAAGTCGTTGGAGAACGCGTTCCGCGTTGTCAGCGCACTCGGCGGATCGACCAACGCCGTCATTCATCTGGAGGCCATCGCTGGACGTGCCGGGTTGAGGATTGGTGCCGAGAATTTCGAACACTGGTCTTCCAGCACAGAGTACGTCGCCAATGTCCGTCCAGGCGGCGCTCACCTGCTGGCGGACCTTGAGAAAGCCGGTGGCATCCCTGCCATCGTCAACCGAATCCGAGAAGTGATCCATTTGTCGACGCCCACGGCGGATGGCTCCACCTGGCAGAATGTCTTGGCCGTGGGAACCTTCGAGGATCACCCGGCCATCTCCAGCCGCGGCAAGCCGTTGTCTCCCCGCGGCGCGTTGGTCATGCTTCGCGGGAACCTGGCACCACGAGGTGCTGTCCTGAAGGCAGCAGGAATCTACAATCCGGCCCTGCAACAGCATCGGGGACGTGCGGTCGTCTTCAACGGCATCGCGGACCTCAACTCCCGTATCGATGACCCGGACCTGGACGTGGATGCCGACAGCGTGCTGGTCCTCCGCGGCATGGGTACTCTCGGGGCTCCCGGCATGCCAGAAGTCGGCCACATCCCGATTCCTTCAAAACTCCATCGTGCGGGCGTTCGGGACATGGTTCGACTTTCCGACGCACGCATGTCGGGAACGTCCACGGGAACGGTCGTCCTGCACATAACGCCCGAGGCCGCCGCTGGAGGGCCACTTGGAATTCTGCGCAGCGGAGATGAAATCGAGTTGGACGTGACTGCAGGGACCATTCGACATTTCCTCACCGACACTGAGCTGGCCTCACGCCCGGCCTTTGTAAACCCACAACGGCCCTCTCGAGGTTTCGCTTGGTTGCACCAGCGACACGTCTTGCAGGCCGATGAAGGCTGCGATTTTGACTTCCTGCGACACGACCCGACAGTAACCGGCACCGACACAGGCAGTGGACCGGGAGCACGGTTCGCAGCAGGTTTCGACGCGCAGAAAATGCAGATATGAACGCGCAAACTCGGACCCAGGGAGCTTTGAAAATGGAACGACTATCGACCAACCCCACGTTGCCCGCTGTGGGTTTTCTCGGCCCCGGAGCCATGGGATCCGGAATGGTCCTTAGTCTCCTGGAGGCCGGATACCACGTAGGTGTGTGGGCCCGGGACCCCCTGAAGTTGAGACCCCTCGTGGAAGCAGGAGCAGCTGCTCCAGCTAGTGTGCAGGACGTGGTCAGATCGTCCGACATCGTACTTGGCTGCCTGCTTGATAGTGCAGTAATCCGCGCTGTCTATCTTGGTCCCGGAGGTATCGCCGAATCGGCCCGTCCCGGCCAGCTGTTTGCCGAGCATGCGACGTTTGACCCTGGCCTTGCCGTGGAAATCTCGCACGCATTGGCCGAGAACGGGGCGGCCTTTGCTGACGCCCCGGTCTCTGGTGGTCCCCGGGGTGCACTGGAGGGGACGCTTGTCACTATGATCGGAGCTGACGGGCCCGTCTTCGAGTCGCTGGCCCCGATCCTGCACAGCTACTGCAGTCGACTGGTCCACGTCGGTGGCGTTGGCAGTGGGCTCAAGGTCAAGCTCATCAACCAACTCCTGGTCTCGGCACATGCCGTGGTAGCGGCAGAAGCAGCCGCCTTGGTCCGCTCCAACGGAATTGATCCTGAAGTTGCCCATAGCGCGCTGATGGGCGGTTGGGCCGCGAGCGCCATGTTGGACATGCAGCTGCCCGCTGCGTGTGCTGGTGACTTTGATGACGGGGGTGCCTCAATAGGCGGGCTGATCGAGGTCCAGCGTCTCGTTGCGAATCTCATGAACGAGGCGGGTGTGGACTCAACACTGCTCGGCCCGATCCGCGGCGCGTTCGGGGCGGCGGTCGATGCCGGGCACGCGGGGCATTCGCTGGCTGCGCTCGTGACCAACTATGGAGCGAACGGCCCCGCCGCCGGTTCGGCATTGAGCGGCCCACGGGAGGATGAACAGTGAAACGAGTAGGTCTGGTTACGGGTTCTTCCAGCGGCATCGGAGCCGCCATCGCCACCCGAATGCACGCTGACGGTTGGTCAGTTGTCCTCAATGGGCACCAGACGGCCGACGCGGGACGACGGCTTTCGGAGGCGCTGGACGGCTCGATCTACGTCGAGGCTGACGTCAGCTCGCTCATCGACGCCCGAATGCTCGTATCGGAAGCCATTGGCCAGTTCGGTCGGTTGGATGCTGTCATCAACAATGCCGGTATTGCCAGACAGATCCCGCATTCGGATATGGACGCCGTGGATGACGAATTCTGGGACTCGGTTATGGCCGTGAACCTGAAAGGTCCGTGGAACGTTTCCCGGGCCGCTCGTCCGTATTTGGCCACTACGGGTGGGCAGATCATCAATACTGCCTCGCTCGCGGGCATCACTGCTGCCGGAAGTTCGATACCGTATGCGGTCAGTAAAGCGGGAGTCGTGCATCTAACCAGACTTCTTGCCAAGGCGCTTGGCCCAGCGATCCGGGTCAATGCGGTTGCACCCGGATACATTGACACGCCGCTGACCCAGGATTGGCTGGAGCTGCGTGAATTCATTGCCGAAAATGCGCCCGCGCGGCGCCTCGGCACGCCAGAGGACGTGTCCGAAGTTGTTTCGGGTCTGCTGAGCATGGATTATGTGACGGGAACGGTCATTCCCGTTGCCGGCGGGCTTCAACTGATCTAGGGAGGTGCCATGTCAGGTAGTAGTACCCCGGGGGTTGCCAAGGGCGGCCCGCCGAAGCCGCGCCAGTCCCAGACGGAGCGTGTCAGGGACCTGATCCGCGAACAGATCCTCCATGCGGAGCTCAGGCCCGGCGAGGTAGTTTTGGAGCCGGAATTGGCCTTGGCATATGGAGTGTCCAAGACGCCGGTTCGCGAGGCCCTGCAAATGCTCGCCGTGGAGTCCCTGGTGACCGTTCTGCCCCGGAAGGGCTACATGGTCCGCAGCCTGAGCTTCCATGATGTGCGCGAGGTGATGGATTTGCGACTCATTGTTGAACCACCGCTCTTGGCGGCCGCTGCCCGCAACGTCACGGAAGAACTGGTGTTCGCACTGCGGGGCCACATGAACAACCAGTTCAGCGGGAGCGCTTCGCTTGACCAACGTCTGGTAGCTGCACGCGATTTCCACCTCGCCTGCGTCGCTGCGTCGAGAAACCACCGCGCGGCCTCAGTCGTGAGGGCCTTGACGGATGAGGTGAGCCGGTTGCACTACCTCATGCCGGTCGTCGAGGGCCACGTTGCCTCGGAAACCGAGCGAGCTGCCCACCAGTCGATTTTCGAAGCAGTAGCCAGTGGGAACGCTGCAGAAGCTGAATCCGAGATGCGCGCCCACCTCGTGGAGTCCAACGAAGCCATGCTTCGGGGATTCTACGAATACGGCCCTGTATGAGCCGCCGATGACGGTGGGGGAGCCCTCAGGCACTCTCCACCTTTGGGATGCGGACTAGGGGTCCACACCCGAATAAACCTATTCCCTCCCGCGCCGCTGGGCGTCCACGCGGTGGTAACCGTACAGGTCCCGCTGGGTCTCGTTGATCCAGAGGTCATCGCCGCCGTCGGGGTGGGGCAGGCGCACGGTGCGACCATACGACTCGTCGATCAGCTCGGCGGCCAGCCCCGCCTCGACCAGCCGGGCCCGCAACTGCGCGATGTCGCCGTCGTACTGGAAACTCGGAACCGCATGCGGTGTGGAGCCGGAGTGGGTGGCCACGAGCCCGCCGTTCTTGGCGCGGAACTGGACCCAGGCACCGGTGTCGCTGGCGATGTCGGGGCGGGCGCCGATGTTCCGCAGAGTTGCCGCGGATCCCTCCGCGTCGGGTGTCATCCACAAGGCGAGCACGCGCAGGGCGGGGTCGGCGGCGGTTGGCTCCGGACGCGCTGACTCGACGGTGGCGACGAAGGACAGCCCATCGGGCCCGGTGATGGTGGCAGTCCGGCCGTGGCCCTCCTCGGTGAGGACGACGGCGGTGCCCGCTTCCCGGGTGCGCCGGGCGAATTCGTCCAGGTCCCCGACCTCGAAGGCGAGCCGCGTGGTGCCGGCGGGATGGTCGGCCTCGGGGGCGTGGAGGCGGTAGCGTCCGGACAGTGCATCGAATTCCTGCCAGCCGTCGGCGTGGACGGCACGTTGCAGGCCGACCGCCTCGAGCAGCTGGGACCAGCCCTCGGCGTTCTCGGTGAAGATGATCGGGGTGACGCGCAGCATCAGGGCTTCTCCTTCAGGTGGGTTTCCAGGGCGTCGGCGACATAGGCGGACAACGAGGTTTCGGCGTCGATGGCCGCGTGCTTGACCGCGCGGGCCAGGCCCGCGGGCAGATAGACATTGAATTGGACCTTGCGGTCCGGATCCGGGGTCGTGTCGAGTGGCATGGATAGGATGCTAGCAACTTAGCATCTGGGTGTCTAGACCCGGGGCCCCCGGGTCTGCTGGACTGGGTCCATGATGCCGCCACTGACCGAACTCCTGCTCCCCGATGTCGCCGCCTGGCGCGCCTGGCTCGAGGAAAACCACGCCACCGCTGCAGGAGTTCGGCTGGTGTTGCACAAGAAGGGCGGTGAGGTCACGGCGCTGACTCGTGCTGCGGCCCTGGACGAGGCCCTGTGCTTCGGCTGGATCGATGGGCAGGCGGGCAGTCGGGACGAGGGAAGCTATCTGCTGCGGTTCACCCCGCGCCGGCCCGGGAGTGCCTGGTCGGCCATCAACGTCGGGCTGGTCGATCGGCTCCTCGCCGACGGCCGGATGGCGGCCGCAGGACTCGCCGAGGTGGAAGCAGCCCGCGCCGACGGACGATGGGATGCCGCGTATGCCGGGGCCGCCAGTGCGCAGCTGCCCCCGGAGCTCGTCGAGGCGTTCGCGGGGCATCCGGTGGCGCGCGAAGCGTACGACCGGCTCAATGGGACCAACCGCTATGCGCTCTACTACAGGATCCACACGTTGAAACAGGCCGCCTCGAAGACGCGCAAGGCAGCCGAATACGTGCAGATGCTCGAGGCAGGGCAGGCCCCCTATGCGCAAAACGGGTTCCAGGAGGCGCCGAAGCGCGCGCGCAAACCGGCGGCGGGTTCCTAGCGCCGGTACCTGCGCACGAAGTTCCGCAGGACCGTCGCGGCATGGGACACGTCGGCCGCATGCGCCAGCTCGGTGAGTTCGCCGGCGATCTCGGGCGGGAAATATCCGGCGTCCCGGTAGACCTCGATGCGGGTGGCCAGGCCGTCGGCATCGAGTTCGGGGTGGAACTGCGTCGCGTAGAGGTTGGTGCCGATGCGGAACATCTGTACCGGGCAGGTGGCCGAGGTCGCCAACAGCACCGCGTTCCCGGGCAGTTCCGAGATGGCCTCCTTGTGTCCGACGAAGGCGTCGAAGTCCCGGGGGAGTCCGGCGGCGATCGGATCCAGGATCCCGGCTTCGGTTAGCTCGATATGGGCGGTCCCGACGGGTTCGCCGTACGTGCGGTCCACCGTCCCGCCCTGGTGCACGCCGAGGGTGCCCACTCCGTAGCAGGCGCCCAGGAACGGGAAGTCGAGCTCCAGCAGGCGGTCCAGCAGCGCCGCCAACTCGGCTTCGACGCGCACCTGCGTGGTCGATTTGCGGGCGGGGTGGTCCGAGGAGTTGAACGGGCCGCCACCGAGCAGGATCCCCGAATAGGCGTCCAGATCCAGATCCGCCGGCAGCGGCGTGGCATCGAGTGCATGGACCACCAGGTCGCCGGGGGAGAGGTCCGCTGCCGCCAGGAATCCCCGGACCTCGTCCTCGGCGGCCTGGGGGTCGTCGCGGGTGGAGATCAGCAGGAAGGGGCGGCTGCCGGATGCGGAAGTCATGCCCCACATCCTATGTCGCGCAGGGGTGGAGTCCGCGGGGTCCACGCACTAGAGTGTGATTTGAGTTAGCAACCATTAACCGAGCGGTGTGTGCCGCACGTTGGGAGAAACCATGGAGATCGCCGGGGCCTCGGCCCTCATCACCGGCGGCGCGTCCGGCCTGGGCGCCGCGACCGCCAAGAAGCTCTACGACGCCGGGGCCCACGTGGTCCTGCTCGACCTGCCGTCCTCGGCGGGGGAGGACACCGCCGCCGGACTGGGGGAACGCGCCCGGTTCGTGGCCGCCGACGTCACCCAGGAAGACCAGGTGCGCGCTGCAGTGCAGGTCGCCTCCGATCTAGCCCCGCTGCGCATCCTGGTCAACTGCGCCGGCGTCGCCACCCCCGGCAAGGTCCTCGGCCGCGAGGGCGTCCTGCCCCTGGAGGCCTTCCAGAAGGTCGTGGCCGTCAACCTCATCGGCACCTTCAACGTCATCCGGCTGGCCGCCGAGGCCATGGCCGCGACGGAGCCGATCCTCAACGGCGAAACCGCCACCGAGGAACGCGGAGTCATCGTCAACACCGCCTCCGTCGCCGCCTTCGACGGGCAGATCGGCCAACCCGCCTACGCTGCCTCCAAGGGTGGCGTCGCCGCCATGACCCTCCCGTTGGCCCGCGAATTCGCCCGCCAGCACATCCGCGTGATGACCATCGCCCCGGGCATCTTCGAAACCCCCATGCTCGCCGGACTGCCCCAGGAAGCCCAGGACTCGCTCGGCGCCCAGGTCCCGCACCCCTCCCGGCTGGGAAAGCCAGCGGAGTACGCGGCGCTGGTGGAGCACATCGTCGCCAACCAGATGCTCAACGGCGAGACCATCCGGCTGGACGGCGCCATCCGCATGGCACCGAAGTAGGCGGGGACCGTGGTTGAACAGGACGACGGCGCAGCCTCCACCCGCCGGCCACACACCCTGCCGGGCGCCGACTTCCTCGACGTCGAATCACAACTCGACGAGCGCGAGCGCGCGAAACTCGAGGAGGTCAGGGCATTCGTCGCCGAGCACGTGGCCCCGTACGCCGGGACCTGGTGGACCACGGAGCAGTTCCCGTTCCACCTGCTGCCGAAACTCGGCGCCCTGGGCATCAGCACGCCCACCCGGCACGGCTACTCCCACCTGTTCCACGGGCTGCTCATCGCCGAACTGGCCCGGGCCGACGCCTCGCTGGCCACGTTCTTCATGATCCACCACGACCTCTTCGTCGAGTCCCTGTACGACTTCGGCACGCAGGGCCAGCGTGAGCGCTACCTGGCCGACGCCGCGGCACTGCGCACCACCGGAGCCTTCGCCCTCACCGAACCGGATCACGGCTCCGACGTCGCCAAGGGCATGGAAACCCGGGCCCGCCGCGACGGGGACCACTGGATCATCAACGGGGCCAAACGCTGGATCGGGAACGGCACGTTCTGTGAACACATGCTGCTCTGGGCCCAGGATGAGCAGACCGGCACCGTCCGCGGGTTCGTCCTGGACACCTCCCTGCCCGGGGTGTCCACCTCGAGGATCGAGAACAAGATCTCGTTGCGGACCGTGCAGAACGCCGACGTCGTCCTGCGCGACGTCCGGGTCCCGGAAGCCGACAGGTTCCCCGGCATCGAATCGTTTGCGGACACCAACCAGTTGCTGCGCTCCAGCCGGATCATGGTCGGCTGGCTGGCGGTCGGGCAACAACTGGCTGCCTTCGACGTCGCCCGGGCCTACGTGCTCGAGCGCGAACAATTCGGCCGCCCGCTGGCAGCCTTCCAGCTGATCCAGCAGAAGCTGGCGACCATGCTGGGCAACGCCACCGCCTCGTTGGCGTTGATGGCCCAGATCGCCCACGCCCAGGCCCGGGGCACCGAGCGGATGGACCAGGCGGCCCTGGCCAAGGCGTTCACCACGGAGCGGATGCGGGAATCAGTCGCCTTGGGCCGTGCCGCGCTGGGCGGCAACGGAATCGTCACCGACCACCGGATGGCCAGGATCTTCGCCGACGCGGAGGCCATCTACACGTATGAGGGCACCCAGGACGTCAACCAGCTCATCGTCGGCCGGGCCGTCACCGGGATCTCAGCGATCTCCTGAGGCCGGTTTTTCCGCGGCGGCACCGACCCGCCTAAGCTGGGTCGGTGCCTTCCTTCCGCGTCCAGTTGAACATCCTCGGCCTGCGCGCCGGCCACCCGCCCGAGGCGGTCATGGACACCGCCGAGGCCGCCCTGGCCACCCGCCACCATGTGGAGGCGAAACAGCTCGACATCGTCGCAGGCGTCCCGCGGATCACCCTGCGCTTCACCGTCGAGGAGGAAGAGCACGACGCCGATGCCCGGGCCGCGCGCTCGGCCGCTGCCGTGATGCGGGCCGAGGTCGAACAGGTGGCGCAGACGCAGCGCCTTGTGGTGTTGCGGAGGATCCGCGGACGCTGGTCGCCGGTCTAGACCCCTCTAGAACTCGGTGCGCTGGCCCCGCTCGGCACGGCGTTCGGCATGGCCGATCTGGTACCTGCGGTTCTCCGTGGCCAACAGCACGATGAAGGCGCACAGCCCACAGATGATGGCCACCGGAGTGGAGAACAACGGGCCGATCAAGCGGTCGAGCATGATCCAGAACAGCCCCCAGGCGTAACCCAGGGCCAGCACGATGCGACCGCGCTCGGACATGGACATCGAAACGGCCGCCCAGGTGGCCCCCACCATGACCAGCACGCCCCACCAGGAAGCGGGCAGCAGCAGGCTGAACCCTGATCGGGTCAGCGCAATGCTCAGGGTCGCGGGCAGCAACACCAGGGCCCAGCCCATGTACAGGGCGCCCGGGCCGTCGACGAAGACGCGCTCCATGGTGGAGCGGGCCGTGCGCTGGTTCATGCGCCTCACGGCATAGACCAGCACGGTCGTCAGCGCCAGGGCCAGGATCACCGCGAGGAAGACCAGCGAGGCGCGGGCGGCGAGCAGCCACAAGGCGCCCAGGAGCCCGGCGCCTGCGGTGAGGTAGCCGATTTCGCGCTGCCGGTAGGACGAACGCTGGCTCGGATGCCATTGGTAGATCGCGTAGAGCGCGATCCAGACGAACAGCACGCCCCAGATCATGTACGAATCAATGCCCGGCACCAGCAGCGCGGTGCGGGGGCGGAACGGGGAGTCGGCGTCTGAGTGTGCGGTGGCTCCGCCGAACCAGCCCAACCCGAGGAAACCGAGGGCCAGGGAGAGGGCGGCGACCACCGAAACGATGACCCGGCGCACCAGATCGTCCCGGGATTCCTCCGGGTTGGGGTCCCGGGAGGGCAGGTTGTAGGGCGGCACGTAGACGGGGCCCTCGTCCTCGACCCAGAAGGAGCTGGTATTGCGTACTTCCTCGGCGGTGCGTGGAATCGGATGGGCCGCGGCATCGACGATGGCGTCCCGGGCGCTCTCCACGAGCAATTCCAGATCGGCGCTGGAGGTGGCGGCCCGTGCGGCTGCCTCCTCGGCGGCCTGCCGGGCGGCTTCCGCTTCGGCGATCTTCCGGGCGGCTGCGTCTTCGGCGGCTTGCCGGGCAGCTTCTTCTTCCGCGGCCTTGCGGGCGGCTTCATCGGCGGCGGCCTGCCGTTCGGCGGCGGCCTCGGCCTCGGCACGTTCCACGGCTTCGCGTTCGGCACGCAGCTTGGCCTTCTTCGCGCGTGCCACCTCGCGGGCCTCGGCCCGCTGGCGTGCGTTGGCCCGCTGTGTGGCAACGGTTTCCAGGGTGGTGGCCTTGGCCTTGGCGCCCAGTTCCCGCCAGTCGGGGGATTCAAGCCCATCGAGCCAGGTGTTCAGCCGGTTGGTGGCCTTCTCGTCTTCGGCACCGCCGCGACGTCCCGGTGCCGCGAAGTGGCGTGAGGGGGCGGCACTGTCGTCCACGGCGCCCTCGGGGGAGCGCAGCGGTTTCGGCGGCAATTTCGTGGCGGGCCGGGTCCCGGAAGCCCCGGAGCCGGTGGCCGGATCGGTGGCCGCGGGCCGGGGGGGCGCCGGAGCGGGGGAAGGGGTGCCGGCCGCCGTGTTGTCCGTTGCGGCGGGCGCCGGGGTGCTCGGCTGTGTGGCACGCAGTCGCTCCAACGCCTCGGAGGCAGCCGAAGTATCCTGGCGTGTTTCTGTCATGACGTGGAATCCCCTTTAACCGCTGATTGCCTTGGCAATGATTCCTCCCAACACCACCGCTCCAAGAGTACCCAATGCCGTAGGCGGCATGAGGGACATTGACGTGCTCCCCACGATGCTGTGGCCGGATTGTGACCCCCACATGGCCGTTTACCTCTGCCAAATGGAAGTAACAGCGCCGACATGCAGCCCGGCTCAGTCGGCGGGACCCGGGAACTCGCCCAGGGTGCGTTCCGAGGTGAACGTCACCGGGGCCCCGGAGAGCGGGTCGGTGAAGGAGATCGAATGGGCCAGCAGCTGCAGCGGGCGGGTGAAATCGTCGGGGGCCTTGTCCAGCAGGACCGGGTAGAACGGGTCGTTGACGATGCCCAGGCCCAGGGCGGCCATGTGCACGCGCAGCTGGTGGGTCTTGCCCGAATGGGGGCGCAATCGGAAGAGCCCGACGGCGGTGCCCGCGTGGACTCCGGTGCTGACCCCGGTGGCCAGCAGGTCGATCCGCGTCTCGGAGTTCGGTTCCCCGGGCTGGGTCAGCGCCAACAGGTACCCCTTCTCCTTGGTCATCCGGTTGCGGTACTCCAGCGGGAAGTCGGCGGCCCGTGCCCGGTGCTCCCCGGTGAGCTGGCGGACATCCTGCCCGTGGCGGCCGGTGCCGGAGACGGCAGGGGAGCCGGGCGCGGGGGAGGCGCCGCCGTCGTGCACTGGGGTTTCCCAGTCGGCGGGAAGCGCCGAGACGCAGCGGTATTCCTTCTCGATCCGGCGGCGTTCGAACAGGGTCTGGTAGGCGCCGCGGGTGGCGGGGTTGGTGGAAAAGAGGATGACGCCGGCGGTGGCGCGGTCCAGTCGGTGCATGGGGATCAGCTCCGGCAGGGACAGACGGTTACGCAGCCGCACCAGCGCCGATTCCTGCACGAATCGTCCGCCCGGGGTGGTGGGCAGGAAATGTGGTTTGTCGACCACCAGCAGGTTCTCGTCCTGGAACAGGATGGTCTCGGTGACCGGCAGCCGCGGTTCGTCGGGCAGATTGCGGTAGTACCAGAGGAAGTCGTGCACGCCCAGCGGCGTGGTGGGGGTCAGCGGTTCGGCACCGAGGCCGACGACTTCCCCGGTGTGGAACCGGCGGATGATGCCCTCGGGGTCCACGTGGCCAAAGCGTTCGAGCATGTAGTCCATGACGGTCGCCCACGGGCCCTCCCGGGGGATGCGCAGGCGGGTCGCGTTGACGCCGTCGCGCACGGGAAGCGGGGATTGCATGGCCATCCAGCCATGGTCCCATGGTTGGCGGCCTGCTCAGACCCGCGGGTCCGGCTGGCAGGACGGGCAGAAGTAGATGTCGCGCTCGTTGATGTCCATGCCGCGATCGTGCAGGTCCGGGGCCGTCTGCGCGGTGCTCGGTTTGAGTTGGAGGTTGCCCGGTTCGGCGTCATGCACCATTGCCTGGGCCGGTCCGGCGGGCAGGACCCCGGACCGCCGGCCCAGCCCGGCCGGCGGGCGGGGCTGGCCGAGCTTGCGGTGTTCGACCGGGCCCCCGCAGCGCAGGCACGGGCGCCCGGCCCGGCCATAGACCCAATACTGGTCGCGCATCGGCGGGGTGGTGGTGACCCGGCGGGAACGGTCCTTGTTGGCGTGCAGCAGCTGATAGGACAAGTCGATGAGGTGGTCCGCGTCCGGGACCTGGCCGGTGGGGGTGCGCGGGTGCAGCCCGAGCAGGAACATCAGTTCCGAGCGGTAGATGTTGCCCAACCCGGCGATGACCCGCTGGTCCAGCAGCGTCAGGGCGATCGGCCTCTCGGGCATGGCAGCCAGCCGGCGGTGCACCTCCTCGGGGTCCCAGGAGGCGCCGAGCGGATCCGGGCCCAGGTGTCCCACGGCCTCGGGCTCATCGGCGGTGCGGATGACGCGCAGGAACCCCAGGTCGAATCCGACGGCCTGGAAGTCGGCGTTCTTGAGCACGCAGCGCGCCTTGAACGCCGGGGCGCGCCAGCGTTCGCCGGGTGCGTAGACGTCCCAGTGCCCGTCCATGGACAGGTGCGAATGGATGCTGACGTCGGAGACCCGGATGAGCAGGTGCTTGCCCCGGGAGATCACCGAGCTGACGGTGTGGGAGGCCAGATTCAGGGTGGCGAAGGTCGGGACACGGAAGTCACTGGACTGCAGCGGCCGGTTGCTCAGCGCCGCATCGAGGCGGCGCGCCGCACGGTAGACACTGTCGCCCTCTGGCACGCCCCGTCACATCCTTTGTCGCCTCACGGAAAAGTGGAGTGGGTCACACTATACCTGTCGGCGTCCGGCGACTCACGGGCGGAACCTCAGCCCGTTGGGTGAGGAGTGGAATCCCGCGGCCAGCAGCGCCGCCGCCACGGCGGTGTCCGGGACGGGCCGGCCATTGACCTTGTCCAGGGCGATGCGCTCCACCCGGGCGGTCCGCAGCGCGGCCACCAGCGCCCGTGCCGCGGCCTCCAGTTCCGCCGGGTCGTCGGTGAAGACCAGGGCCGTCTTGCCCCCGCGTTCCAGGTAGAGGCCAAGCCGGCCATCGAGCAGCACGACGACGGAGCCGGCCTTGCGCCCGGGGCGCTGCCCCGTGGGGGAGACCTCCGTGCCGTCCTCCGGGGCGAGCCCCGGCCAGGGCAGGGCCGCACCGTACGGGTTGGCCGGATCGGTGGCCGCCAAGGCGATCGCCGCGGGGACCCGCGCCCCGCCTCCGGCGTCCAGCCCGGCGGCGTCCAGATCGGTGTCCCGGGTGTGCCCGCGCAGCCGGTCGACCGTCGCCGGGACGGAGAACTGGGCGGCTCCGAGGTGTTCGATGAAGTACCCGCGCCGGGTGCGTCCGGCTTCCTCCAGCCGGGCCAGCACGCGGTAGAGCATGCCGAACCCGCCGGGGACGTTCTCGGCCATGACCGACCCGCGGGTCAGCACCCCGTAGCGGTCCAGCAGGAACTCGGCGCTGGCATGGGCGCGCAGTGTCGGATCGGATTCGGCGGCCGGCAACAGCGACCAGCGTCCTGCGGCCCGCGGCTGGGCCGGCGCCGCGGCGGCCTGGGCCCCCGGCCCCACCGGGCGCAATCCCACGGCCCCCAGCGCCGGGTCGTGTTGGCCGGGTCCACGCGGGGACCGCAGGCGTCCCAACCGCGGGGAGCGGGCGCGCGGGGCGGCACCGCGCGGCTTGTGGGCGGTCTTCCCGCCGCCGAGCAGCCCGCGCACCGGGGCGAAGGTGTCATTGCCGATCCGACCGGCCCACACCAGCTCCCACACTGCTGCCAGCACTGCCTCGTCCTGCCCGGTGACGCCGAGCCCCTCGGTGACCTGGCGGAAGAAGTAGCCGCCGCCGCTGCCGAGCACCCCGAGGATCTGCTCCTGCAGACCGGTCGGCTCGAAATCCGCATCCGGGGTCAGCGTCAACGCGGCATCTGCCGCCGGGTGCAGGGCGATCCAGCCGTCGTTTCCGGCCAGCGACCCGGTCCCGGACCACAGCACCTCGCCGGTGGCCATGAGCTCGTCGAGCATCCCGGGCTGGTAGTCCCGCACCCGCGCCGGCAGCACGAACGACTCCCAGGCGCTCGCCGGCACCGGCACCCCGGCCAGCTGGTCGATCACCGTGGCCACCCCGTCGATCCCGCGCAGGTCCTCGCCGACGAACTGCCAGGCGGGCAGGAACCGCCCGAACGTGGCATCGTCCACGGGCTCGACCTCGGCGCGCAGCGCCGCCAGCGACCGCCGGCGGATCCGCCGCAACACCTCGGCATCACACCATTCACTCGCCGCAGGAACCCCGGCCGCCGACCCGCCGTCCGCCGGACGGAACTCCCCCTCGACGACCCGCGATTCGGTGGCCAGCCGCTTCAGGATACTCAGCACGACGGCGGTGCCCAGGCCCAGCCCGGCTGCGGCTTCGGCGACGGTGAACGGCCCGTGCGTGCGTGCATACCTGCCGATGAGGTCCCCGAGCGGGTCGGCGACCGGTTCGATGAAGGCCAGCGGTACGCCCATGGGCAACGGCACCCCGAGTCCGTCCCGCAGCCGGGCGGCGTCCTCGATGGCGGCCAGCACCGGCCGCCCGTTGAGGTTCAGCCGCAGCGCCCGGTGGGAGCGGGCCAGGGTGTCGGCGAACGCCTCGGCGTCGTCGAGCGGCAGCGAGGCGCCCCCGGATGCGGAATCGGCGTCGTCGGGCTCTTCGCCATCGGTGGCCGCGCCGGGGGGACGCAACCGCGCGGCCAAGTCCTCCACGCCGAGCGGACCCAGCAACCGCAGCAGGTCGGCGGCCCCCTCCAGGCCCTTGAGCCGTCGCGAGGGCGCCACCCGCTGGAGTTCGGCCTCGGTCTGCGCGATGACATCGGGGTCCAGCAGTTCGCGCAGTTCGGTGCGTCCCAGCAGATCCCCGAGCAGCGACGGGTCGATCGACAGGGCGGCGGCCCGGCGCTCGGCCAGCGGCGAATCGCCCTCGTAGAGGAACTGGGCCACGTAGCCGAAGAGCAGCGTCTGGGAGAACGGCGACGGCTGACGCGTCGTGGTCTCCACGATCCGCAGGCCGCGGCCCTCCAAATCGGCGGCGATCGCGCGCAGCGCGGGGAGGTCGTATACGTCCTGCAGGCACTCGCGCACGGTTTCGAGGATGATCGGGAACGACGGGTATTTCCGGGCCACGTCCAGCAGTTGGGCCGACCGCTGGCGTTGCTGCCACAACGGCGTGCGTTTGGCGGGGTTCTGCCGGGGCAGCAGCAGCGCCCGGGCGGCGCATTCGCGGAACCGCGAGGCAAACAGCGCGGACCCGCCGACCTCGTTGGTGACGATCCGCTCCAGATCGTCCGGGTCGAAGAGGAACAGCTCGGCGCCGGGCGGCTCGTCGTCCATCATCGGCACCCGCAGCACGATCCCGTCGTCGGCAGCCATCGCCGAGCCGTCCATCCCGTACCGCTCGTGCAGACGGGCCCCGACGGCCAGCGCCCACGGGGCGTGCACGGGCAGGCCGAACGGGGAGTGCAGCACCACCCGCCAGTCGCCGAGCTCGTCCTGGAACCGCTCGACCACCAGCGTGGTGTCGCTGGGGATGACCCCGGTGGCCTCCTGCTGTTCGTGCAGGTAGCCGGACAGGTTCGCCGCGGCCCAGGCGTCCAGCCCGATCGTCCCCAGCCGGCCGGCCGCCACGTCCTCGCCGGACCCCACCAGCTCGCGCCGGAAACGTCCCAGCGCCCGCCCGAGCTCCACGGGACGGCCCAGCGAGTCGCCCTTCCAGAACGGCAGCTTGCCGGGTTGTCCGAACGCGGGGGAGACCAGGACCCGGTCGTGGGTGATGTCCTCGATCTTCCAGCTGGTCGCCCCGAGCGCGAAGACGTCCCCGACGCGGGATTCGTAGACCATCTCCTCGTCGAGTTCGCCCACCCGGCGCCCGCCGTTGGCCTGCTCCTCGGTCCCGATGAGGAACACCCCGAACAATCCGCGGTCCGGGATCGTCCCGCCGGATGTCACGGCCAGGCGTTGGGCGCCGGGTCGCCCGGACAAGGTGCCGGCGTCGCGGTCCCAGATGATCCGCGGGCGCAGTTCGGCGAACTCGTCGGAGGGGTATTTGCCGGCCAGCAGGTCAAGGGTCGCGTCGAAGGCGGAGCGCGGCAGCGCGGCGAACGGCGCGGAGCGGCGCACCACGTCGAACCATTCCTCCACGTCCACCTCGCCCAGCGCTGCGGCGGCGACGGTTTGTTGCGCCAGGATGTCCAGCGGGTTCGCCGGGATGGACAGCGCCTCGATCTGCCCGGCACGCATCCGTTCCACGGTGATCGCCGTGTTGACCAGGTCGGAGCGGTGCTTGGGGAAGAACACCCCGGTGGAGACCTCTCCGACCTGGTGCCCGGCCCGGCCCACGCGTTGCAGTCCGGAGGCGACCGACTGCGGGGACTCTACCTGGATGACCAGGTCCACCAGCCCCATGTCGATGCCCAGTTCCAGCGATGACGTCGCCACCACACAGCGCAGCCGCCCGGACTTCAGGTCGTCCTCGATCGTGGCCCGCTGGTCCTTGGACACCGACCCGTGGTGCGCGCGCGCCAGCACCGGATCCGCCCCGGAGGAGGCGCCGGCCTGCGCCATGACCTGCGCGGGAGCCTGTTTCGGTGCAGCATCTTCACCGGGCACCGCCCAGGGGTCGGTGCCCTCCAGCTGCTGGCGTCCCTCGTGGATCTCGTTGAGGTTCGCCGTCAGCCGTTCGGCCAGGCGCCGCGAATTCGCGAACACGATCGTCGAGTGGTTCGCCTCGATGAGGTCGACGATCTTCTCCTCCACATGCGGCCAGATGCTCGCCTGCGGTTGCAGCCCGGTGGCCGGTCCCAGATCGTGGGCGGCAGCGGCTGCTGGAAGGTCGGTCATGTCCTCGACCGGGACCGTCACGGTCAGGTCCCACGTCTTCTCCGATGGAGGGGCGACGATGTTCACCGGCCGGTTCCCGCCGAGGAAGCGGGCCACCTCGGTGCGTGGTTCCACCGTGGCCGAGAGCCCGATCCGTTGTGCCGGCTTCGCCAGCAACGCGTCGAGGCGTTCCAGCGAAACCGCCAGATGCGCACCACGCTTGGTCCCCGCGACGGCGTGCACCTCGTCGAGGATCACCGTGTCCACACCCGCCAGGGTTTCCCGCGCCTTGGAGGTGAGCATCAGGAACAACGACTCGGGGGTGGTGATGAGGATGTCCGGTGGATGGGTGAGCAGCTTGCGGCGCTCGTTCTGCGGGGTGTCGCCGGACCGGACACCCACGGTGATCTCCGGAGCGGGCAGGCCAAGCCGCTTGGCCGTTTGGGTGATGCCGATCAGCGGGGCGCGCAGGTTGCGTTCGACGTCCACGCCCAGGGCCTTCAGCGGCGAGATGTACAGGACGCGCGTCGGCCGCTTCGGGGCCCGCGGCTTCTTCCCGGCGCCCCCAGCCGGCAGGGGGGCCAGCGGCAGCTCGGCCGGTTCGCTGCTGTGGCGGATGAACCCATCCAACGCCCAGAGGAAAGCGGAGAGTGTCTTGCCGGAACCGGTCGGGGCGACCACCAGTGCATTGCTGCCCGATGACACGGCGTCCCACGCACCGACCTGGGCTGTCGTCGGCGCGGCAAAGGCGCCCGTGAACCACTCGCGGGTGGCGGGCGTGAACCGTTCGAGTACGGCGGCTGCATCGGGCTGATCTGCCATCGCTGAAAGCCTACGCCGAAGCACCGACGCGTTGGCCCCGTTGGCCCCCACGGCACCCCGCGGAAACCACAGAGGCTACTGGTGGTGGTACGGCCGGCCCCCGGCGATCTCCTGGGCCCGGTACAGCTGTTCGGCCAGGACCAACCGGACCAGCTGGTGGGGGAACACCAGTTTCGACAGGCTCCAGGTGAAATCGGCGCGCTGGTGCACCGACGTGTCCACCCCGTAGGCGCCCCCGATCACCAGGACCACGGTGCGGGAGGTATCCAGCGGCCGCTGCAGGGTCCGTGCCAGGGCCGGGGAATCGATGTTCGTTCCGCGCTCGTCCAGCAACACCACGTAGTCCTGGGCGGAGACCTTCGCGAGGATGCGCGCGGACTCCTCGGTCCGGGCGGCATCGCCCTCGCGGGACGAATGAGGCAGCAACTGCCAGGACACGTCGAAGGGCTTCTTCATCCGCTTCGCGTAGCGCTCGATCCCGTCCGCCACCCACGACTCGTGCTTCTTCCCGATTGCCAGAACCTTCAATGCCATGGCGCTAGTCTTTCAGCATGTCCCGAACTTCCCCCACCCCGCCGGACGGACGCGCTTCAGGAGTACTGAGAACGACGGCGGAAAACCTCGCCTCCCGACTCGGACCCTATGGGGCCATGTGGATCACGCTGGCCCTCGGCGCCGTGTTCGTCGTGCTGATGACCGCTTTGGCCGCGGAGATCTACGAGGGCGTCGCCGAATCCGCTGACCTGGCCGGCTTCGATCATCCGCTGCTGGCGTGGGTCATGTCGTGGCGCTCCCCGGAACTGAACACCGTCATCACCTGGTTCACGAACACCGGCGGGACCGTGGGCATGCCGATCATCGCGGTTCTGGCGATCGCCGCGTTGACCAGGTCCTCGAAGTCCTGGCGGCCTGCCTTGCTGATCGTCTCGGCAGCATTGGGCTCGCTGGCGATGACCGTTGCGGGCAAGAACCTGATCGGCCGGGCCCGCCCCGATCGGGCCGACGCCATCCCGCCGTTTGAGAGCTCCCCGTCGTTTCCCAGCGGGCACACGCTCAACGCCACCGCCATCATCGCGGTCATCGCCTACCTGTGGTTCCTGGAACTGGAGAAACGGGCGGCCCGGGCCTGGATGATCGCCGGATGCGCCGCCTACGTCGTGCTCATCGGGCTCAGCCGGGTCTACCTGGGGCACCACTGGCTCACCGACGTGGCCGTTGCCTGGGTCCTCGGCCTGGGGTGGGCCGCGCTGGTGGTGTTGGCCCACAGGATCTTCCATACGGTCAGACGCGTCCGCCGGGAGCGGCTGGCGGGAATCGAGCCCGCCGGTTAGTGGCGCAGATCACATGATCCGCGACCGGGCCGGTAGGATGGCGCCAGGAGGCCATCGATGAAGAAGCTATCGCTCACCGCGCTGGGGCGCGAGCATCTGGAAACCGCAGGACGTGTCGCGAGTGGACGAAGTGCCAGCACCGTCTATGGCGGGCATGAACAGGTCTTGCGGCAAACGGTGATTGCACTGGCCGCCGGCCAGGAATTGGACGACCACGTGAACCCCGGCGAGGCCACGCTGTTGGTCTTGAAAGGGCGGATCTGCCTGGTCGCGGAAAAGCAGAAATGGGAGGGACGGGACCTGGACCTGCTGGTCGTCCCTCCGGGCATGAACTCCGTCGAGGCCATCGAGGATTCGGTCTTCCTGCTGACGGTCGCCAAGCTCGACCGGTAGCGCGGCGCGTGCGTCAGGGTCCAGTGTCGATCTGGCGTTTCACCTCGTCCAGTTCGGCCCGCAGAAGCTGGACTTTGGTCTGGTATTTCCCGAACCCGGCCCGTCTGTGTCGGGCGCCTCGATAGCTGGTGCCGACGGCCCAAAGCGCCAACGGGAAGTGCCTGTGTGAAGGTCGGGAAGTCGTTTGCGCCGCCGACCACATCAGTCAGCGTGGAGTCCAGGCCCCGAGGAACTGACCCGCCGCGGGGGTGGTCGGGGAGGGTTCCCCTCCGGGGCCAGTGGGCGTCGTGAAAATGCTCCAAGGCGAAAAGCGCTACCCCGACTTTGAGGGCGTCGAAATGCAGGACCGCACCGAGGGGTGGTCCAGTGAATACGCCCGGGGTGCCAGATCCCTGCAATCACTGCGAAATAGGCGGCCAATATCCACGGAGCCTGCCGCGGGCCGCCGGCACTCGCGGCGTTCAAGGGATCCCAGGAGGTCGCCTCTCCTGGCAGAAGGAATCGGAGCCCGTTTGGGCCCCGATCTGAGCCGAGCCCGCAAGGGCTGCGTTTTCGGCTATTGCCTTCCGTCCCGTGCAGGGGAGGGATCAGATGCGTACGTGACCCGACGAGGAAGAGTAGACCTTCTTGGAGTACCGGGTCATGGACAGCGTGAAGCTTGCCGAATGTCCTTCCTTCATGCCCCAGTCGGTGAGTCGAATGCAAGTCCACTGGTTGGGTACGTTGGTCGATAGCCTGACGTATCCGGGGAAGCGCACGAACGCCCTGTATGCCGTTCCGGCCGTCTTTTTGATGCAGAACGTGTTGTTCGAGGCGTAGAACTTGTAGTAGACGTGGCTGGCCCCGTTGTAGCTCGACCCGATACTTGTTCCGGCGGCCGCAGGGGCGGCCGAGGCAACGGTGGCGCCTGCGAGGACTCCGAAGGCGAGTGCTCCTGCGGTGAGTTTGCGGCGGATGGTCACGGTTCCTCCCAAGGGTTGATGAATTGACGTTCTTCACGCTAGGGGGGACTTCGCAGTCGGTATATGGGGAGAAGTCCCCATTGCCATCCAATCGAAATGCGGAACGTCCCGAGCGTCGTTGAGGCGGGAGTTGAACCGCATGGTCCAGCAGCTGGCGGGGAGTCCTGGTCGTCGCTGGGATGGAATGCTGTGTCGACAGCGGACTCAATCCGGGCAGAAGAAAAGGCGCGAACTTCGATGTGGCGACGTGAATCCACGCTGGGAAGCAGTACAGCAGGGGCGTGCCCCTCGTCGCGGGAATCAGATGCTTCACCAGCACGCCCGATTTTGTCACCCGCTCTGAGGGGCTGGGGCCATGCCGCGGCAAACAGTGACTATTTGGGTCGGAGCCGTCAGGGTGCTGCGCTTCCAGCAGGCTGTTATGCGCCCATCTCGCCAGGTGTCCATGCCGGGTAGCTGGGGGTGCCGACGGGTGCGCCGTGCTGGTACGTCGCGCACAGCCTGAACGGCGAGCGTGCACTGCCGTTGTCGAACACCTCTGTCACGTCGGCAAGCGGGATGGCCGACGCGATGTTCTTCCACGGTCGCTCGAAGCGTTCGCGGATCTTCTTTTCGGGCACATCGTGGCCGCCGCGGCGAACTCGTTCGAGTACGCGTTGGACGGAGAGGTCGACAGGGACCATGATCACGTGCAGATGCACGAGATAGCCGGCGTCGGAGGCATCCGAGACGAGCCGGATCTTGCTCGGGTGCGAGAACACCGTCTCGGAGATGAAGGAATCCCCCGCAGCCATCCGCTCGCGGCGCTGTGCCTCTGCTATCCGGGCTGCCTCGTACGCGTGTTCTACCTGCGCTTCGGGCCACTGTGCAGCCGCGATCTCGCCGGCGTTGATGAACGGCAGGTCTGTGGCGGGCGCCAGGACGTCGCGCACGTAGCTGGACTTACCGGCGCCGTTGGGCCCTGCCAGCAGATGCAGCAGGGGCATCAGCCGCGGCCTCGGTGCACGACGACGTTGCCGTTCTCGTCGAGCTCCGAATAGGACTCTCCTGCAGCCATGAACTCAGCTTCGTAGTCCAGTCCATCGCGTAAGGCCGTCGAACGCTCGGCCCATTGTTCGCGGACGATCGCCT
Organism: Arthrobacter rhombi; assembly: GCF_039526245.1. Lineage (NCBI taxonomy): Bacteria > Bacillati > Actinomycetota > Actinomycetes > Micrococcales > Micrococcaceae > Arthrobacter > Arthrobacter rhombi. The sequence continues at coordinate 71,960 of NZ_BAAAIV010000008.1, read as the reverse complement.
GTTCCTGTTCTCCCAGCGAGTCGTATGAACTGGCGCCAGCGAGGGTCCGGGCGATCGCCCGGTGGTTCAGCTGCGGTGACATCTCCAATTCACGGCCGAGGCGCGCCCAGTGCGCGATCTGCTGCGGCACGGTGCGCGAGGTGACGAGCGTTGCCGCCAGGGCGGACTCGTAAACGTCCGAAGGGAGGCGGGTCGGCTGGCTGGTCCTAGACATATCATCACGGTAGCACCGTGCTACCAGAACGAGCGTTGCCATGTCGGGCACGGTTCGTCTAGCCCGGGCCGAGGGCCTAGTTGCTGCAGAAGGGGTCGACGAGCCAGTAGCCAGATTCCATCCGGCGCAACATCTCGCGTGGTCGCGTGGTCGCCCGTGCGTGGAACGCGGCAAGGGGGCCAGCTGCAATTTCTGGCAGGACGTTCACCGGGTTGCGATGTCTGCTTCCCTGCGGGTTCCGTCGGCTCGGGAGGCGGTCTCAAGAGAGGTGAGCAAAACCACTTGCTGTGACGTGCGCGGCGCACGGATGGGATCGAGCGGCCAGTCGGTCTCCATGCGCTCCAGGGACACGTTTTGCGTCGGCTGGCACCTCGGCGTCAGAGGTGCAGGCGGGAATACGTGGTGCCGGCAGTCAGCCTTCGTGCCAATGCAGGCCGAACCGGGTGAAAGCTTCCAACAGCTCGGGCAGGTCCGAGCCGATCCCCGAAGTCTCGTCGGAGGGCTCGACCAGCTGGGGGCGGGGTGGGTCGCCGGCGCGCTCGAACACGGCCCAGACGCGGATCTCGTCCCCGTGGCGGGAATTGAACCTGATGCCGTCGATGGGGCTCGTCCCGTCATTCCGGTCATACACCCATCGGGCGATGTTCCGGGTGAGCAAGCGGTTTCCTGCATCCTTCAGGAGGGCAGTGTCCACGTCGGCAGGGGTCAGCCCGTGTTCGTGGAGCGGGTACCGGGTGATGAGCGTGGCGATGCTCCGGGAGTGGGTGATGAAGCAGTACCGGCCGCGTTGCAGCGCCGATCCATACACCCGGCCCTCGAGCCACGTGTGGCCCACTGCGCCTTCAGGGGCCTCGGGCTGGTTGCCGATGCTGCCGTCGTCGTCCTCAATCTGGTCGAGCTCGACTAGCAGTTCGCGGCAGGGACGGAAGTGGGCCAGGAGCTCCAGCAGGCAGCCCAGGAGACTGTTGGCGGTGTAGATGGTGCGAAACTCCCCCAGCTGGTCATCCCAGCGACCGCCGAATAGCCCCTCGTCGTCGGCATAGTCCCAAGATGTCCACGCCCACGGATCCGGAGCATGTCCCACCCGCCACACCAGATAGGGCTCTCCGGACCCCTCGATCTCCAACTCGGGGGGTGCCATTCGCGGCGGGCTGCTCATCCGATGAAGGCGAACGATTTCGCTACGGCGATGACCTCGCGGGCACCGTCCATCGGGTCGGCCTCTCGCAGCACGTGTGCCGGCGCGTCATCGTGCAGGGTGGGGTTCATGCCTTTGAACCAGGACTGCACCGTCGTTGCGTCGTAGCGGTCGCGCAGCAGCGCTGCCGCGTGGAAGGCATGGCGCAGCCGGTCTTGGTCGGTCTCGCCGGGTGTGCTCGTTCCCTCGGCCCAGCTGGAGACCGAGCGCGTCGACTTCACGCCGCCGATATAGGCGACCAGGCGCACGCCGAGCACCTCGCGCAGTCGCGCGACGAGCTCGGGGAATGGGAGCCGGACGGAGTCCTGGTGGGCGTGCAGCCCGGGCCGTTGATCGGAGGCCATTGCGGTGGTCATGGCTTGAGCATACGCCGGAACGCATGGCAAAAACAGGGTAGAAATGCATCCGAAAGTACATGTGGAATTCCGTCCCCGGCGTGCATGAGGGTGGCCCAGGTTCGATGGGGACATGGGCCCCGACTCTGAGAGGGATCCGGAGGGCCCATGAACCCGCACCGAAAACCGCGGGATGCCGCGGTAATCATCTGTTCGCTTCTGTTCGCTTTCCCGTGGCGCAGTGCCCGGAGTAATCGGGCGAGGGGAGAAGGGGGACCGCCGATGGGCTACTTCGTGAGGCACAAGGGCTACTGGGCCGCTAGTAGCAAAAGCTTCTGCACGATGCATGCACCATGCCGTTGTCGCAAATGAAGAAAACCCCCGGCGAACCGGGGGTTTTCACTGGCGGTGACGGTGGGATTTGAACCCACGTTGGCTTTCACCAAACAACATTTCGAGTGTTGCACCTTCGGCCGCTCGGACACGTCACCAGACTGGACTATTGTAGCGGACGACGCCGGGTCGGCCCAAAACGAGCCCCGCTCTGCCTGCAGCAGAATGGGGTGACATACCGGGGGAGACCGGGCCTACGGTGAAGCATGGACCTGCACCGCGACCCAGCCTTCCGCACCGGACGCCCCACCAATGACGAACGGTGGGGCCCCGAACCGCTGTGGCGCGTGGTCCTGGGCCGCCGCCTCCGGCTGCTGCGCACCATCCGCGGAGACCGACTGGCCGACGTCGCCCGCCTCGCCGGTATCTCCCCGCAGTACCTCTCGGAGATCGAGCGTGGCATCAAGGAACCCTCCAGCGAGATGATCGCCGCCGTCGCCGGCGCCCTGGGCACCACGTTGTTGGACCTCACCTGGCAAGTCGCAGCCCAACTCCACGCTTCGGCACCCGTCCAGATCCTGACGTCCACCGGCCAGCGCGGCTACTCCACCACTGCCGCACCAGCGTCCGGAACCTCCGCGGGTACGACGGCGGACCTCGGCTCCCAGCCTGTCCTGGCCCTGGCGGCCTGAGCACCCCGCCGACCTGACAGGCCCGCCTACGCTCCGACCATCAGGGGCGCCGAGGGCACCCGGTCCAACACCTCGTCGACGAGGCCGTAGGCCAGCGCATCCTCCGCGGTGAAGACCCGCTCCCGATCGGTATCGGCGCGCAACACCGCCAGGTCCTTGCCGGTGTGGCGGGAGAGCACCCGTTCGGCGGCGCCGCGGATCCGCAGCAGCTCATCGGCCTGCAGGATCAGATCCGGAATCGTGCCCCGGCCCTGGCCGGCAGGCTGGTGCAAGACCACGCGGGCGTGGGGGAGTATCATGCGCTGCCCGGCGGCACCGCCCGTGAGCAGCACCGCACTCGCGCCGATGGCCTGTCCGACGCAGATGGTGGACACCGGCGACTTCAGGTACTGCATGGTGTCGTAGACGGCCAGCATCGAGGGCAGGTCTCCGCCTTCGGAGTTGATGTACAGGTCGATCGGCGTGCCGGGGGAGTCCGAATCCAGATGCAGCAGCTGGGCGATCAGCGCGTTGGCGACTCCCGGATCGATGGCGGTGCCCAGGTAGATGATCCGTTCGGAGAGCAGATGGGAGTAGACGTCCATGATGCGCTCGCCGTTGCCGGTCCGGGCGATGACGTTGGGGATGGTGTAGCTGCTCATCGGTCCACCCCCAGCCCGGCATGGCGGTTCCGCGTCAGCGCGATTGTCGCGTAGGAGTCGGCGATCTCGTCGATGAATCCGTACTCCAGTGCCTCCGCTGCGGTGTACCAGCGGTCGTGGAGCGAGTCCTCGAAGATCCGCTCGAGTGGTTGGCCGGTATCCTCGGCGATCAGTCCCAGGACGGTGTCGCGGGTGTGGCGCAGATCGTTGGCCTGGACCTCGACCTCGGCCGATGAACCGCCGATCCCCGCCGAGCCCTGGTGCATCAGGATCCGGGCCCGCGGCAGTGCCCGCCTCTTGCCCGGAGTGCCCGAGGAGAGCAGGAACTGTCCCGCGGAGCAGGCCAGACCGAGGGCCAGTGTGGAGACGTCGTTCGGGATGATCCGCATGATGTCCCGCAGGGCGAGCATGGAGGGGACCGAACCGCCGGGGGAGTGGATCCACAGCGAGATGTCCGATTGGTTGTCGTCGGCCAGGGCCATCATCTGCGAGGCCAGCATCATGCCGTTGTCGTCGTCGAGGGGGCCGTCGAGGACCAGGACGCGATGCATCAGCAGGTGTTGGCGCATGTGGCGGTCGAAGAGGCTGCGTGATTCTGGTTGTTCGCTCATGCCTCCAGCGTGCTGGGCCGCTTGAGCGTTGTCGCCGCCCTGCTGCCGGCGGCGGAATGGCTCTGCTGACGGCAGCGGAGGCGGGGTGGCGTTACCGCATCGCCCGGAAGAAGTCGGTCAGCAGTGTCGCGCATTCGGCCTCGCGCACGCCGGGGAACACCTCGACCCAGTGGTTCAGCCGGGGTTCGCGCAGGATCTCGAAGACGGAACCGGAGGCCCCGGCCTTCTCGTCCCAGGCACCGAAGACGACGCGCGGGATGCGGGAGAGCACGATGGCCCCGGCGCACATGGCGCACGGTTCCAAGGTCACCACCAGGGTGCACTCGGAGAGCCGCCAACCGTCGTCGTGCCCGGAATCCCGCAGCGCTGCGGCGGCGGCCCGGATCGCGACGACTTCCGCGTGGGCGGTGGGGTCCCCGGAGGCCTCGCGTTCGTTGCGGCCGGTGGCGATGACCGATCCGTCGGGGCCGATGATGACGGCGCCGATGGGCACGTCGCCGGTGCCCAGTGCCGCGCGGGCCTCCTCGAGGGCCAGCCCCATCCACCGTGCGTGGCGCGCATCATCCCGTTTCACGCTCCCACAGTAGCCGAGGGGCCGGTCGGTGCTGGTAGTTTTAGGGCATGCGCGTACAGGTAGTCGACCACCCGCTGGTGGCCCACAAGGTTTCGGTTCTCCGCGACAAAAGCACCCCGTCCCCGGTCTTCCGGCAGCTCACCGATGAACTGGTGACCCTGCTGGCGTATGAGGCAACCCGCGAGGTCCGTACGGTCCAGGTGGAGGTCCAGACCCCGGTCGCCACCACCACGGGCACGGCCTTCGCCAAGCCGACCCCGCTGGTGGTCCCGATCCTGCGTGCCGGCCTGGGCATGCTCGAGGGCATGACCCGTCTGGTTCCCACCGCCGAGGTCGGGTTCCTGGGCATGGCCCGCAACGAGAAGACGCTGGACATCGTCACCTACGCCGAGCGCCTGCCCGAGGACCTCACCGGACGCCAGGTGTTCGTGCTGGACCCGATGCTCGCGACCGGCGGCACGCTGATCGAGTCCATCAAGTTCCTCTTCGACCGCGGCGCCTCCGACGTCACCTGCATCTGCCTCATCGCCGCTCCTGAAGGCCTGGACCGGCTCGAGGAGCACTACGGCGACGACGCCCGCGTGCACCTGGTGCTCGCCGCCCTCGACGAGAAGCTGGACGAGAACGCCTACATCGTCCCGGGCCTCGGCGACGCCGGCGACCGGCTCTACGGCCTGGCGCACTAGAAGACACTGCACGACGGCACCCGATGGTCCTGCCCCGGCCGCATGTCGTCCGTCGTGGCGCAGGTACCCCGCTGCTCTTCCTGCACGGAAACGGCGTGGACCACCGTGTGCTGCTGGAGCTCGACGACGTCTTCGCGTCCGGCGACTGGGAGCGGATCTACCTGGATCTTCCCGGATTCGGATCGACCACACGGCTCGACGCCCCCGGCGGCCTGCCGGAGATCGCCGAGTGGCTGGATCAGGCCGTCACGGAGCTGATCGGATCGGCGCGCTTCGCCATCGTCGGGAACTCACTTGGCGGGTTGCTGGCACGTGAGCTCGCCGCGCGGCGAGGGAACCAGGTGCTCGGCATGGCGTTGCTGGCCCCGGTGGTCGACCCGGTGCCAGCGCACCGGACCTTGCCCGATCACGTGGTCCTCGAGCTGGACGCTGCGTTGCTGGAAACCCTGGACGCTGCCGACCGCGGTCTCTACACCGAGCTGGCGGTCATCCAGTCGCAGGAGAACTGGCAGCGCTTTCAACGGGCAGCGCTCCCGGGGCTTCGGGCCGCGGACCTGCGTGCCATGGCCCGTTTAGGCCAGCGGTATTTCCTGACCGAGCCACCGGAGGACCGGTTGATGGGTTTCGAACGACCCGTACTGATCGTCGCGGGGAAACAGGACGCAGTGGTCGGATTCGAAGACCAGCGAGCTCTTGCCGTGCAGTTCCCGCGGGCCACCGTTGCCGAACTCGACGCTGCGGGGCACAACGTCCACCTTGACCAGCCCGGCGTTGTGCATGCCCTGCTGGCCGCGTGGGCAGAACGCCTCAAGCGAGGATAGCCCGCGGAAGTTGTCCCGGTTCCGACGCCTGGAACCGGGACAACCTCGGGAATGGCTACCCCTGCAGGGTGCTCGAGGCCGACCCCAGGTCGTACACGGTCACGCCGTCGACGGTCTGGGAGTCGAAGTTCGCCTCCACCCAGGCCGAGATCTCCGAGGAGGCGCTCGATCCACCATTGGCCCGCAGGCCCATCCCGCCACCGATGAAGTAGTGGATGTCGCCGTTCTGGACGTAGGCCTGGAACTGCTCCAGCGTCGGTGACGGGTCCGAGCCGTTGAAACCACCGATGGGCATGACCGGGTCCTCGGTGGCCAGCTGGTAACCCGAAGCGCTGTTCGACCCGACGGCAGCGGCAACCCAACGGTAGGAAGCGGCATCCTTCTCCAGCAGCGCCTTCAACGTGTCGCCGACCGTCGCCGCGGAGAGCAGCCCCCCGCCGCTCATGCCGCCGCCCGCACCTCCGGGCAGGGTGCCCATGCCGTTCTGCCCCGGCATCGTGCCGGTGCCCGGGCCCATCCCCGTGGGAGGTCGGCCCATGGTGGGAGGCGTCTGCCCCCCTTGCCCGCCGGGGCCAGCGGGGCCACCGGGGCCGCGGGGGCCACCACCCCTGCCGCCGAAGGTGTTGCCGAAGGCTCCGGGCCCGCCGGAGGAAGGACCAGCGGTGATGATCGACCCGCTGCGCCCCTCGGTGGTGGTGACCGCGGCGTACGAGGCGGGCGCCACGATCGTGGAAGCCAAAGCCAGCACCAGCCCGGCGCCAGCGACGCGGCGCAGGAAGGGAACCCGGGCGGAGGTCTGTTCCGACGTCCAGAAGGACGGTGGGACCAGCAGTACCGCGGCGGCCACGACGGCGACGACGCCGACCACCGGGGCGAGCCAGGGCAGGAAGTCGGGGTAGAGGTGCAGCAGGTGAATGCTCCAGAACCCGGTTCCGGCCACCAGTACGGCTGCGGTGATGCGCGCCCAGAGCTGGTCGAGGAACTGGTGCAGCAACCACCCGCCCATCCCGATGAGGGCAGCGATCGCCGGGGCCAGGGCCGCGGTGTAGTACTGGTGGATGATGCCCTGCATGTAGCTGAACACCAGCCAGGTCACCACCAGCCAGGCGGCAGAGGAGACGAACATTGCGGTGAAAGCCCGGCCGCGCGCATCCCGCAGTGCGTGGGTGCGCACCACGATCGCCGCGACCACCAGGACCAGCAACAGGGCGGCGGGCAGCAGCCAGGCGATCTGGGAGGCGAAGTCGCCGGTGAACAGCCGGCCGATGCCGGTATCGCCCCACTGGGAGGCGCCGACGCTTCCGGTTTCGTTGCCGCTGATGCGGCCCAGTCCGTTGTAGCCGAACGTCAGCTCCAGGAACGAGTTGTCCTGCGAGCCGCCGATGTAGGGACGCGCATCGGCGGGCCACAGCTCCACCAGGGCGATCCACCAGCCGGCGGCCACCACCAGTCCGGCTCCCGCGCCGAGCACGTGCAGCAGCTTCCGGCCCCACGTCAGCGGGGACGCGAGCAGGTAGGCCAGCGCGAACCCGGGGACCACCAGCAGGACCTGCAGCTGCTTGGCCAGGAACCCGAAGCCGATCAGCACCCCGCACAGCACCATCCAGCGCAGGGCCGGGCTGGTGCTGTGCCACCACGCCATCCGGGGTTTCCCGCTGGCGGCATGGCCCGTGGACCCCGCCGCGGGCTCCGCCGTGGGCTCCACCGCGGGCCGGGGTTCGCCGGCCTGCACGGCGCGCACCACGGTGTAGGCGGCGGCGGTCATCAGCAGCAGCAACAGCGCCTCGGGGTTGTTGTACCTGAACATCAGCAGCGCCACCGGGGTCAGCGCCAGCACCGCCCCGGCGAGCAGGCCAGCGGCGTGCGAGGCGACCCGGCGGATGGTGGAATACAGCAGCCACACCGAGGCGACGCCCATCAGCGCCTCGGGGACCAGGATGGACCAGCTGCTGAGGCCGAAGATCCGCACGCTCAGCGCCGGGATCCACAACGAGGCCGGCGGTTTGTCCACGGTGATCGAGTTCGCCGCATCGGAGGAACCGAACAGGAACGCCTTCCAGCTCTCGGACCCGGCCTGGATGGCCGCCGCGTAGAACGCGTTGCCCCACCCATTGGCGCCCAGGTTCCAGAGGTAGAGCACCGCGGTGCCCACCAGCAGGATCCCCAGGGCCAGGCGCTGGCGCACCACGGTGGATGCGGGGGCGCGCAGGTGCTGCCACGCGGTGGAGAAGCGGGAGGGGGACGACGGCGGTACCCGGGTGCCGCCGTCGTGCTGGGTATCGGAGAGGGTGCTCATGCGGGGACCTCGGACTTCTTCATCGGGGACGTGGATCCGAAGACCCAGTGGCGGAACAACACGAAGCGCAGCAGGGTGGCCACCAGGTTGGCCAGCACGACGGCGATGATCTCCAACAGGCTGCCGGGGGAGGCGCCGCGGTGGACCAGCACCAGCGCACCGGACGTCAGTGCCAGGCCGATCCCGAAGACCAGCAGCCCCTGGACGTGGTGGGTCACCACCGACTGGCGGCCGCGGATGCCGAAGGTGAACAGCCGGTTCGCCGCTGTATTGCCGATCGCGGTCAGCAGCAGCGCGGTGAAGTTGGCGGCCTGCGCGCCGGTGACGTGGCGCAGCAGCAGGAAGATGGCCAGGTAGGCCAGTGTGGAGACCACCCCGATCGCCCCGAAGCGCACCAGCTGCCCGAAGAGCGTGTTGCTGCGGTTCCGGGCCGGTTCGGAGCGGCCGAGTTCGCGCCGGATGCGCTCCACCGGGATCTTCCCGGAGACCAGCGATCTGCCGATCCGCCAGATGCCGGCCAGGTCGTCGGCCGCGGTGCGGGCCAGCGCGACGCTGGAGTGCGGATCGTCAGTCCAGTCGACGGGGACCTCCGCCACGCGCAGCCCGCACTGTTCGGCGAGCACCAGCAGCTCGGTGTCGAAGAACCACGCGTTGTCCACGGTCAGCGGCAGCAACTGGTCCGCGACGTCCTTGCGGATGGCCTTGAACCCGCATTGGGCGTCGGAGAACCGGGTGCCCAGCGAGCCGTGCAGGATCAGGTTGTAGCCGCGGGAGATGAATTCGCGCTGGGCCCCGCGCACCACGCGGGCCCCGCGGCCCAGCCGGGTGCCGATCGCCAGGTCCGAATGCCCGGAGAGCAGCGGGGCGATCAGCGGGCCGAACGCCGACAGGTCGGTGGAAAGGTCCACGTCCATGTATGCCAGGACCGGGGCGTCGGAGGCGGCCCAGACGGCACGCAGCGCGCGTCCGCGCCCCTTCTCCTCCAGATGCACGACGGCGATGCCCGGCACCTCCCGGGCGACCCGTTCGGCGATGGCCACCGTTTCATCGGTGCTGGCGTTGTCGGCGACGGTGATCCGGTAGTCGAAGGGCAGGGTCTGCGCGAGGTGTGCATCCAGGCGGCGGAGGCTGGCCTCGATGCCTTCCTGTTCGTTGTGGACCGGGATGACGATGTCCACCACGGGGATCCCCGCGACGGGCAGGATCGGTGCCGCCGTCACCGGGGCGAAGGTCCGCGGGGCGGGTCCTGCGCAGTGGGTCGGTGATGCGGTGCTGACAGGGGGTGGGGGTGGTGGTTGGCTCATGGAAACAGCTTCCCCACCGCACTTGTGGCGGCGATGGGGTGGGGCTGTGGTGGATCTGTGAACGTCCTCCGGTTGCCGGTTACGCGGCGGACTGCGGGGGCTGGTCCGGACGCGGGGGCAGGTCGAAGGCCAGCGGCAGCCGGACCTCGAACTCGGTGTGCCCGGGACGGCTACTGACGTGGATGGTTCCGCCGTGGGATTCGACGATGCCGCGCACGATCGGCAACCCCAGCCCCACGGTCCCCTCGGCGCCGGAGCGGGCATTGTCGGCCCGGGTGAAGCGGGCGAAGACCTGGGGCAGGAACTCCGCGTCGATGCCCTCGCCGTCGTCGGTGACGGTGAGGACCCCATGCCGGGCGTCGGCCGAGCGGGCCACGCCGATGTCCACGGTGGTCCCCTCCACGGTGTGCTTGCGCGCGTTGGAGAGCAGGTTGTTCAGCACGCGGGCCAGCTGCGTCCCGTCGCCGCGGACCACCACCGGCTCGTCGGGCAGGTTGAGCCGCCACCGGTGCGTGGGGGCCGCCACCTGGAAGTCGCGCGCGGTTTCCAGGGCGACCTGGGTCAGGTCGACGTCGACGGTGGTGGGCTTCTGTCCTTCGTCGAGGCGGGCCAGCAGGAGCAGGTCCTCCACCAGCGAGCCCATGCGGTGGCTTTGCTCCACGACGCGTCCCAGGGAGGTCCGTCCGTCGGCGCTGAGGTGTTCGGTGGCGGCCACGAGTTCCGAATACCCCCGTACGGCGGCCAAGGGGGTGCGCAGCTCGTGGGAGGCATCGGCGACGAATCGGCGCATGCGTGCCTCCGAATTCTGGCGGACCTCCAGCGCCGACTCGACATTGTCCAGCAGGGCGTTGAGCGCATGGCCCATGTTCCCTGCCTCCGTGCCCGGTTCGGCATCGGCGGCGGCGACGCGTTGGGCCAGCCGGACCTCGCCCACATCCAGGGGCAGTTCGGCGACCGACCCGGCGACCGAGGAGACACGCTCGAGCTGGACCAGCGACCGGCGCACGATCACCGACCCGATCAGGCCGGTGGCCACCAGGCCGGAGGACGCCACCAGGAGCATGGTGATGTCCAGCGAGAACAGGGTCCGCCGCGTGTTCTCCACGGGTAGCCCGGTGATCAGGATCGACTTCCCGGAGGCGCCCGCCGCGGGGTGCCCGGAATCGGTGGAGGTGACGGCCATGAGCCGGTAGCGGCCCACGGAGAGGTCCTGGGTGGACGGCGTTGCATCGGCAGCCACCTCGGCCAGCTGCTGGGCGTCCTTCTCGTTGAGCTGCTTGCGTACCCCGGTCTCGCGGTCCAGGACGCCGCCGATGAGGATGGTATTGCCCTCGATGCGCGCATTCAACGTGCCGGATCCCTGCCCCGGGGCATTCAGGGGGTCGGGGGCATTGCTGCCCTGGCCCGAGGCGTTGCCGTCGAAGGCCGCAGCGCGGTTGGAGGCCTGTTCCAGCTGCTCGTCCAGTTGGCCGTACAGGCTGTTGCTCATCACCGTGTGCGTGAAGACGCCGATCACCAGGCAGATCAGGGCCAGGAGTGCGATGAGCGCGGCCAGCATGCGGGCCCGCAGCGACCAGTGCTTGGCCGGATGCCCGGGACCTGTCGGGTGGTCCGCTCCGGTGGGTGGCTCTGTGGGTTTCGGGGGAGCGGTGGAGCTCACGGCGCGGGCTTCAGCACATACCCGGCGCCGCGGACCGTGTGGATCATGGGCTCTCGCCCGGCGTCGATCTTCTTGCGCAGGTAGGAGACGTAGAGCTCCACGATGTTGGCCTGGCCGCCGAAGTCGTACTGCCACACGCTGTCCAGGATCTGGTTCTTGGACATCACCCGCCGGGAGTTCTCCATCAGGTAGTGCAGCAGGTCGAACTCGGTGGCGGTGAGGTTCACGATGTCCCCGCCGCGGCTGACCTCACGCATGTCCAGGTTCATGACCAGGTCCCCGACCACCAGTTCGGCGGCGTCGGCCTTCGCCGCCCCGGAGCGTTCCACGAGCCGGTGCAGGCGCAGCAGCACCTCCTCGAGGCTGAACGGCTTGGTGACATAGTCGTCGCCACCGAGGGAGAGGCCCTCGATCCGGTTCTCCACCGCATCTTTGGCGGTCAGGAACAAGGCGGGGACCTCGGGCTGGAACGCACGGATCTTGCGCAGCACCTCCGGACCGTCGAATCCGGGGAGCATCCAGTCCAGCACCAGGATGTCCGGATTGAACGACCTCGCCTCCTGCACCGCAGAGGGGCCATCGCCGGCAACCTTGACCTGCCATCCGAGCATGCGCACCCCCATGCTCACCAATTCGGCCAGCGACGGCTCGTCGTCGACCACCAGGGCCCGGATGGGGGTTCCATCGGGGTGTTCCAGTCGGGGGAGCTGGTTCGGGGAGAACTGCGAGTTCGTCATGAGTCGATACTCCTCTGCACCTATAGGGCCGGGCTGGGATGAAGCTGTGTCCGGGCTGTGAACCCTGTGCCTCCTACACTAACCGGCCCGTCGTGGTGGTGGTGAGCCCCGAATTACCCACCGCAGCGCCGGGATAGTCAAGCCCATGAACCGGAAAAATGCCTGTCACGCATAACTATGCATGCCTTGTTTTAGGATTCGCATCACGCCCTCGGAGTGGTCAATTCGAACACTCGTTAAGCGCTTGACTGGCCAAACCGCTGCATCCAAAGGGTTCACTTCAGAGAACTGCGCAATGTGAAACACCTCACAAAGTAAGGATTCCGTCTCACTATATGGACAGATGCGATGAATATTACTTGCGGGTTCGTTTTATTACGGCAAGACTGGTCCTTGTGAACATCGAACCAGCAGCACTCGCGGCCAGCGGCCCCCGTTGGGGCCATGGAGTCGGACGTGCGCGCAGCTGTTGTCGAATGTCGGCCTAGCTTCTTCCCACCCGCCGAAGATCCGAAGCACGGCTGGACCGGTCGCCGCCACCTGCACGACGCCGGACAGCTGCCCCCAAGACAGTTCACCGACTTTTCGCACAGTTAGAGGTTCCACCATGTCTGTTACGTCCGGATACGTCCACATCTCCATCCGCAACGCGCAGAACCGCGCGGCTGCCCAGCGTCAAGGGGGCGGCCATGGGGAATATGGCGCACCGCAGGGCTACCGCCAGCTCCACGCCGTGCCCGCACCGCAGGAGCGCCAGCCGGTGACCGCACCCACTCCGGTCGTGGCCGGCAATGGCACCCCGGGCCCGCAGGCCGTCGAACGCGACACCGAGGCCCGCGGCTTCGTTCTCTACGTCGGCCTCGACGAGGCGACCGCGCAGGAGCAGGGCACCTCGCTGGGCAAGCTGGCCACCCAGGTGCGCGCCTACCTGCAGACGCTGTCCCCGGAGGCCCAGACCCACGCCGCCGTGGCCCTGGCACCGGCCAGCGCCCCGGGTGAGAGCATCGACGTCGTGCGCCAGGCCCTGGGGGACCCGACGGTGGCCCGCCGCCCGCGCACCGAAGCCACCCGCCAGCAGGCCGCCGCACCGCGGCCCTCCGGCGTGTTGATCGACCTCTCGCGCCGCGAGGTCCACCTGGATGGCCAGACGCTGAACCTCACCTTCAAGGAGTTCGAGCTGCTGAACTACCTGGTGGAGAACGGCGCCCGCACCGTCGGCCGCGACGAGCTGCTGACCAACCTGTGGCGCAACGCCGAAGAGGTCCCCAACGAGCGCACCATCGACGTGCACATCCGCCGCCTGCGCTCCAAGCTCGGCCGCCTGGCCAACACCGTGCGCACTGTGCGTGGGCAGGGCTACCGCTTCTACGAGCACCCCGAGGTCATCGTCTGGGCCGCCCCGGAGTACAGCATCTGATCCAGCACCACAGCGCACGACGGCGATGCCCCCTTCCCGGGGCATCGCCGTCGTCGTCTCCACGGTTCCGCCGCCTGCTGTTCCGGCAACCGCTGGCACCTAAACTGGTGGCATGAGCCAGCACGATGTGAAGCGCCTGATGCTCCTGCGCCATGCCAAGGCCGAGTTCCCGTTCGGCGTCGAGGACCACGAGCGGCCGCTGGCCACCCGTGGCAACCGCGAGGCCCCGTCGGCGGGCGCCTGGATGGTGGCGAACGGCTGGATCCCCGACTACATCGTGTGCTCGGACGCGCTGCGCGCCCGGTCCACCTGCGCCTGGGTATCCAGCGAGCTGGGGGAGAAGGGCCCCACCCCGTATCTGGATTCGCGGGTGTATGGCGCCTCGGCCACGCAACTGGTCTCTGTCATCAACGAGACGCCCGAGGCCGTCTCGACCCTGTTGGTCATCGGACACCTGCCGACCGTCCAGGAGGTGGCAATGGCCTTGGCCTCGGTGGAGTCGGAGGAGGAGCCGGTGATGGAGCTGGCCACCCGGTATCCGACGCTGGGGCTGACCCTGTTGGAATCGCGGAAGCCGTGGGCCGAACTCGACGGCCGGGACGCCCGGGTCACCGGGTTCATGGTCCCGCGGCCCTGAGTCGGCGTCGCCCGGTGCCTCAGCCGATGGCGGCGAACGCGGTCACGGCATCGACACAGGTGGCGATGCTGCGCTCGGCGTGGAAGACATGCCTGTCGCGGCCGATGATCAGCACCGCACCGAAGACCGCGGTGGCCAGGGCAGCCGGGTCCGCGCGCTCCAGCGCCGGGTGCCCACCGGTTGCGCGCAAACGCTCCAACGCGTCGGCGATGACGCCGATGATCTCCCCGCGCAGTTCCAAGAGGGTATCGGACCACTCGCTGGGGGTCTGCCACTGCTCGGTGATCCACAGCTGCGCGAACGCCGGGTATTCCTCCATGAACTCCAACGAAGCGGCGATCATGTCCCGGAATCCGGTGAGCGGATCGGGATCCGCGACGCCCTTTTCCAACCGCTCGAAGAGCACATCCGCGCCGAAGCGGATCAGCTGGCCGATCAGCTGGGCCTTGGAGCCGAAGTTGTAGTAGACCGTACCCTTGGAGACGCCGGCCGCAGCGGCGATCTCGTCGACGGTGACCTGGTGGTGGCCCCGCTCGCCGATCAGCGTCATGGAGGCGGCGAAGAGCTTGTGCTTCGAGCCGGTGGCCCGGACGCGTTGCCGACCGGTCATGCCGCCAGCTCGGGGTGCAGCGTCTTCAGGGTCCAGGTCTTGCCGCGGTGGACGGCGAGCACGCTCATGGCCAAGCCGATCGCCGCGTAGCCCAGCAACGCCAGCACGAGCGGGACAAGTCCGTCGAGCGTCGCACCATACATCAGGTGCCGTAGGCCGGTGATCACGTGGCCCATGGGCAACAGGTTGTGGGCCACATGCAGCGGATCCGGTGTGGTCTCCCAGGGGAAGGTGCCGCCGGCGGAGACCAGCTGCAGCACCAGCAGCACCAGCACCACGAGCTTGCCGGGGGTGCCGAGCAGGGCGCAGATGCCTTGTACCAGCGCCGTGAACGCGACGCTCGCCATCAGGAACAACCCCCAGGTCAGCCACGGGTGGGCCGTCTCCAGGCCGAGGCCGTAAAGCACCACGCCGTAGAGCACCGTGGCCTGCAGCATGGACAGGAACAGGAACGGCAGCCAGCCGCCGATCGCGATCTTCCAGGAGGCGGCGTTGGACGCCAGGGCCCGGTGGGTCACCGGACGCATGATCTGCACCAGGATGAAGGCGCCGATCCAGACGGCCAACGTCATGAAGAACGGGGCCAGGCCCTCTCCGTAGGTCCCGGCGCTGGCCTGGTCGGTCTGTGCCACGGAGACGGGGTCGCCGATGACGTTCGAGACCTGCGTCTTCTGCGGGTCCGAGGGGTTGGGGACCCGTTTCGTGCCGTCGGAGAGCTTGGTGGCCAGGGTTCCGGAACCGTCGGCCAGTTGATCCGCCCCGGACGACAGCTTGGAGATCCCCCCACGCAGGTCGGTGGTGCCTTGTTTCAGCGATCCGGTGCCGGTGACGAGGGATGCCGCACCGGTGTTGAGCTGTTGGGCGCCGGAGAGTGCATTCTTCTGCCCCGATTGCAGGGTGTTGGCTCCGCTGGCGAGTTTTCCGGCTCCGGCGGAGAGCTGGTCGGCGCCGTCGGCAGCGTCGGAGATGCCGCCGACGAGGGCGGGTGTGGAATCAGCCAGGGTGTCGGCTCCGGTGGCGAGGGTTCCCAGTCCGCCACTGAGCTGGGAGGCTCCGGTGGCGACCTGCCGGGAGCCCGCCGCGAGCTGGTCGATCTGCGATTGCGCGGTGGCCAGTTCCTTCTTGGTCTTCTCGGCTTCGGCGGTGACGCCCGAGTCCGCGGCCAGTTTCTTGACCGAGGCGCGGGCGGCCTGGGCCTGGTCCGCGGTGATCACGCCGTCATCGATCAGCTGTTGGACGGAGCCGTCCAGGCGCTGGTCGGCGTCGGACTGGAGGGCCTTGATGGTGTCGGCTGCACTTCCCACCTTGGCGCTGAGCTCCTCGTTGCCGTCGGCGACCTGGTCCGCGCCGGTGGCCAGCTTCTTTCCTGCGGCGTTGGCCGAGGCAGCCCCGTCAGAGAGCTGACGGGTCTTCTGCGGCAGCGTCGCGGTCTTGGATTCCAGCGTCCCCAAGCCGCCTGCCAGGCGGTCCGCGCCGTCCTGCAGGTTGCCGGCTCCCGAGGCCAATTGCCCCGTGCCGGTCACGAGCTTCTGCTCGCCCGCCACCAGTGATGAGGTGCCATCGTGGAGCTTGCGGGCCCCTGCGTCCAATTCACCGGCACCGGAGTCGAGCTTCTTGGCCCCCTGGCCGAGGGAGCCGATGCCGTCGTCGAGCTTCACGGCGCCGTCGTGGAGATCCCCGGCTCCGTCGGCCGCCTTGGCCATCTGGGAGTGGATGCGCCCGTATCCGGTCAACAGGGTGTCGGCAGTTTCGGTGCCGACCTCCTTGGCCACGGTGTTGTGGACCTCGCCGGCTAGCTTGTCGGCGAAGGTGCCCACCATGTAGTTGTTGGCATCATTCGTGGTGACCTGCAGGATGGCCTGCTTCGCCGCGTCGAAGTCCTCGGGGGAGGCCAGGTTCTTCGAGAAGTCCTTCGGAATCGTCATGGCGAAGGCGTATTCGCCGGTGCGCACGCCTTCCTCGGCGGCTGCCTCCGAATCCACGACGTTCCAGCCGAACGTCGCGTCCTTGAGCAGGGAGTCCACGACGTCGTCCCCGACGTGCAGGTCCTTGCCGTCCTGCTGGGATCCCTGGTCCTCGTTCACGAGCGCGACCTTGACGTTGTCCAGGTGGGAATACGGGTCCCAGTTCGCGTAGAGGTACAGCGCGCCGTAGAGCAGCGGGACCAGGGTCATGGCCACGATGGCCAGCCACGGCAGGACGCCGCTGGTCATGCGCTTGAGTTCGGATAATGCCAGTCGAAGAGTGGTCATGCGGGGTTCTCCGTGGGGTGGGGGAGGTTGTCGCGGCCGGCGGTGGCCACCTTGCCGGTCCACGCATCGGGAATGCGCTGGACAATGGCGATGATTGCCGGATGCCGCCGTCCGGCGGCAGTCTCGACCAGGTGGGCGATCCAGTCGGCGTCGGGAATGCCGTGCCGGTCGGGGGTGTCCAGGACCAGGAGTTTGGTCTGGTGCTCCTCGAGGGCCAGATGGGTCATGATCTTCAGTCGTTCCAGCGGATCGATGGCATCGATGAACTCGCCGGCCAGATCGGTCACATGGTGGCGTTCCAACCAATCGTCGATGCTGCTGCGACGCCAGAAGGGCCCCGGGTGCAGGGCCAGGTCCTCGGCGACGAGGTCCCTGACCTTGGAGTGGGATTCGGGTTCGTTGATCTCCGGGGAATCAACGATCATGCTGGCGTGACGGACGCCGGCCAGGGAGGAGTCACCCTCCCAGGCGACGGCCCCGGAGTCCGGACGCATGCGGGCGCTCAGACCAAGGGCCAAGGCCGTCCGGGTGGTCTGCGGCTCGGCCTGGACCACGAGGAGTTCCCCGGCCGCCACGCTGAGGCTGGTGGATTCGACCAGGGCCCCGTGGCGTCCGTTGATGAAGAGTTCATTTGCTATCAGCACTCCACCAGTCTAAATCAAACTGACCGGTCAGTTCAATTAGTGTGCAAAAAAGGTGCCAAGAGGTCCCCTGGCCCCTCGGGGCAGGGGGTGGCAGGCGCCGGTCATGGCCACCCTCGGGCCGTGCGGCACATCCCGGGAGTGAGGGGCGGCGTGCGGAGCCGGAAACAACGAAAGGCCCCGCCGAAGCGGGGCCTTTCTGTTGGTGCGCCCAAAGGGATTCGAACCCCTGACCTTCTGTTCCGTAGACAGACGCTCTATCCAGCTGAGCTATGGGCGCTTGATCTGCGACCTCGTCGCTGACCTCGAATAACTATACAGACTGAAGGCGGGGGTGCAAAATCGGGGTAGGTCGTTCCGCGCCAACGCGCCGAAACGACATATTTAACTAGACCGGTCTACGTGATCTTGATCACACTCTGTCGTGGTTTGGGCCCGAAAATCCGGGGGAGAGGCCAGTTGCGGTGCCGGATCGAGACCTGTGGCACTTCGAGGTGCCATTCCGCCCAACGTGTCCGGCCCTAGCATCGATAGGACCAGCAACAGCCCAATGGAGGGAATGGACATGAGCGAGCGCTCCGATCAGACGGTCCTCGACGCGGAGCGTCAGACGGCACCGACGACCCACGCCGAGCTATTGGCTTGGGTGTCAGGCATCGTCGAACTCACCGAACCGGCAGCTGTCCACTGGGTCGATGGCAGCCAGGAAGAGGTCAACCGCCTGACCGGCGAATTGGTTGACGCCGGCACGCTGGTCCGGCTCGACGAGGAGAAGTTCCCCAACTCCTTTGCGGCGTTCTCCGATCCCAAGGACGTCGCCCGGGTCGAGGAGCGGACGTTCATCTGCTCGCCCGAGAAGCGCGACGCCGGGTTCACCAACAACTGGATGGACCCGAAGGAGATGACCCCGATCCTGCAGGATCTCTTCAAGGGGTCCATGCATGGCCGGACCATGTACGTCATCCCGTTTGTCATGGGCCCCCTGGATGCGGAGCAGCCGCAGTTCGGCGTCGAGATCACCGACTCCGCCTACGTCGTGGCCTCCATGCGGATCATGGCACTCATCGGCAACGACGTGCTGCGCAAGATGGAAGCCACCAACGCCTTCTTCGTCCCCGCCGTGCACTCGGTGGGTGCACCCTTGGAATCCGGCCAGGCCGACGTGCCGTGGCCGTGCAACGAGGACAAGTGGATCGTCCACTTCCCCGAGGACCGCTCGATCTGGTCCTACGGATCCGGCTACGGCGGCAACGCCCTGCTGGGCAAGAAGTGCTTCGCGCTGCGCATTGCCTCCGTCATGGCGCGCGACGAGGGCTGGCTCGCCGAGCACATGCTGATCCTCAAGCTCACCAGCCCGCAGGGCAAGAGCTACAACGTCGCCGCCGCGTTCCCCTCGGCGTGCGGCAAGACCAACCTGGCGCTGCTGGATCCAACGGTCGAAGGCTGGAAGGCCGAGACGCTGGGCGATGACATCAACTGGATGCGCATCGGCAAGGAAGGCGAGTTGCGCGGGGTCAACCCCGAATACGGCCTCTTCGGCGTCGCCCCCGGCACCGGCTGGGCGACCAACCCCAATGCCATGCGTGCCATCATCAAGGGGAACTCGATCTTCACCAACGTCGCCCTGACCGACGACGGCGGTGTCTGGTGGGAGGGCATGACCGAAGAGGTCCCCGCCCACCTCACCGATTGGCGTGGCAACGAGTGGACGCCGGAGTCCGGGACCCCGGCTGCCCACCCGAACTCCCGCTTCTGCACCCCGATCAACCAGATCGACATGCTCGCCGAGGAGTTCTACAGCCCGGACGGCGTGGAGATCCATGCGATCCTCTTCGGCGGACGCCGCAAGACGACGATTCCGCTGGTGACCGAGGCCCGCTCGTGGACCAACGGCATCTTCATGGGTTCGACCCTCTCCTCGGAGACGACCGCCGCTGCGGCCGGCGCCGTGGGCCGGGTCCGCCGCGACCCGATGGCCATGCTGCCCTTCATCGGCTATGACGCCGGGGACTACCTCAACCACTGGGACTCCATCGAGTCCAAGGCCAATCCGGAGCGCCTGCCGCGCATCTTCCTGGTCAACTGGTTCCGCCGCACTCCCGAGGGTGGCTTCGCATGGCCCGGGTTCGGTGATAACTCGCGGGTGCTCAAATGGATCATCGAGCGCATCGAAGGCACCGCAGATGCCCGCGAGACCCCCATTGGCAACGTGCCGACCGGCGAGTCGATGGACCTCACCGGCCTGGACGGGTTCACCGCCGCAGATGTCGACGTTGCCGTCACGGTCGACCCGGAGGAATGGAAGCAGGAACTGGCAGGCATCGAGGAGTGGTACGCCAACTTCGGCGATTCGCTTCCGGCTTCGCTGCAGAACGAACTGGACGGACTGAAGCAGCGCCTCGGCGCCTAGCAGTCCACCCGCACGACGGCGGGGAGCCCGGCCCGGCACCCGGGTGGGCTCCCCGCCGTCGTGCGTGGTGGAGGTCATGCCACCGGGCGGCGCCCGACAAGGCACACGCCGCCGCCATGGGCGACTTTTCACCTAGCGGGCTGGCATGATGGTTTCATGATCCTCGCGCGCTTGATCCTCGGGCTGCTCAGCCTTTCGCCGATGACCGGCTATGACCTGAAGAAGCATTTCGACTCGAGCATCAACCACTTCTGGAACGCCGACAAGGCGCAGATCTACCGCACGCTCGCCCAGCTGGTGTCCGAGGGGCTGGCCACCGTGCATACCGTCCCGCAGGAGAACTATCCGGCCCGGCAGGAGCACCACATCACCCGCGCCGGCCGCTCGGCGCTGCAGGAATGGCTCACCGGCACCCTGGACCGCCAGCCGGCCCGTGAACCGTTCCTGGGGCGCATCTTCTTCTCCGGTTCCCTCGCCCGTGACGAGGTGCTGGGCCTGCTGGCCGCCCGACGCACCGAGGCGCGTGACCTGCTCGACGCCTACCGGGCACTGCGCGCCGAACTCGACGAGGCAGCACTCACCGACCGCCGCGGCTACCTCATGGCCGCCACGCTGGACCACGGCATAGCCCACGTCGATGCGGAGCTTGCCTGGTTGGACTCCGTCGAAGGGGACCTGCCATGAAAGAGCGCCCTGCCACCGACCCACAGCAGGCAGCCGCCGCCGGCCCGGCCGCGCGGCCCGATCCGGCAGGCTACCCGGAGATCCACCGGCCTCAGCGGGCGCGGGCGGACGGCAAATCCGCCCAGACGCTGGTGTTCCTGCATGGGGGCAACGTCGCCAACTGGATGTGGGACCCACAGGTCAAGGCGTTTCCCGCCTACCAGGTCTTCACCCCGCACCTGCCCGGTTTCGGTGCCCGTGCCGAGGAGGACTGGCAGGGCCTGGACAGTGCGGCGGACGACGTCGCAGCGTTCATCGCCGAGGAGGTCGAGGACGGGAGGGTCCACCTGGTCGGGCTCTCGCTCGGTGGCGTCGTGGGGTTGCGGGCGGTGGCCCGGCATCCCGAATTGTTTGCCAGCGCCCTGTTCTCCGGGGCTTCCGTGCGCCCGGTCGGGGCGGCGGCCCGGGTTTCCTCCGCGGCCCAGCTGCGCTTCGGGGACGCCGAATGGTTCTGGAAGGTCCAGGCCGGCGCGTTCGGGATCCCCGCGCATTCCCGCCAGCTCTATTCCGACCACGGATTGAGCCTGCGCCCGGAGAACATGAAGGCACTGGTCGAGGAGGTCTATGCCGGCGGGCTGCCCGGGGGGCTCGGAGACTTCGCCGGGCGCCTGCTGATGGTGGCCGGCGCCCGGGAGCCCGCGGTGGTGCGCAAGGGCTTCGCCGATGTGGCTGCCGTGCGCCCGAACACCGAGTTCCGCCTGGCACCGGGCATGCACCACCAGTGGAGCATCGAGGACCCCCTGTTCTTCAATGCCATGGTCCGCGCCTGGATCGAACGCGGCGAGGCACATCCCCGGCTGGCGCGGGTCCCCGGACTCTGACGGCAGGGCGCAGCGGTCCGGGGCCCGCGGGCATCAGCCGGCCGCGGGACCGACCGGGATCGTCGCCTGGAGGTAGACGCTGGAGCCGGCTGCGGCGAACTCGCGGCTCTTGGCCTCCAGGCCCGCGGCGATGCCATCGGCCAGTTCGCGTTGCCTCGACGCCCCGCCGAACTCGTCGCGGATGTCCTGGGAGATGCGCATGGAACAGAACTTCGGCCCACACATGGAGCAGAAGTGCGCCGTCTTCGCCGGTTCGGCCGGGAGCGTCTCGTCGTGGAACGCCTGGGCGGTGGCCGGATCCAGGCCCAAGGCGAACTGGTCGTTCCAACGGAACTCGAAGCGCGCCCGGGAGAGGGCATCATCACGTGCCGTGGCCCCGGGGTGCCCCTTGGCGACGTCGGCGGCATGGGCGGCGATCTTGTAGGTGATCACCCCGGTCTTCACATCGTCCTTGTCCGGCAGCCCCAGGTGCTCCTTCGGGGTGACGTAACACAGCATGGCCGTGCCATATCTGGCGATCTCCGTCGCCCCGATGGCGCTGGTGATGTGGTCATACCCCGGTGCCGTGTCGGTGACCAGCGGGCCCAGCGTGTAGAACGGTGCCCCCTGGCACAGCTCCTGCTGGCGTTCGACGTTCTCGCGGACGAGGTGCAGGGGGATGTGGCCGGGCCCTTCCACCATGACCTGGACGTCGAAGTGCCAGGCGCGGCTGGTCAGCTCCGCGAGGGTGTCCAGTTCGGCAAATTGTGCTGCATCATTGGCATCGGCCAACGACCCGGGCCGCAATCCATCTCCCAGGGAGAAGGCCACGTCGTAGCGGGCGAAGATCGCGCAGAGCTCGTCGTAGTGCGTGTACAGGAAGTTCTCCTGGTGGTGGGCCAGGCACCATCCGGCCATGATCGAACCACCGCGCGAGACGATCCCGGTCACCCGGTCAGCGGTCAGCGGGACGTGGCGCAACAGGACGCCGGCGTGGATGGTCATGTAGTCCACCCCCTGCTCGCACTGTTCGACCACGGTGTCCCGGAAGATCTCCCACGTCAGCTTCGCCGCGTCGCCGTCGACCTTCTCCAGGGCCTGGTAGATCGGCACGGTGCCGATCGGGACCGGGGAGTTGCGGATCAGCCATTCACGCGTGGTGTGGATGTCGTCGCCGGTGGACAGGTCCATGACCGTGTCGGCGCCCCATTGGGTGGCCCAGGTGAGCTTGTCGACCTCCTCGGCGATCGAGGATGTCACTGCCGAGTTGCCGATGTTGGCGTTGATCTTGACCAGGAACGCCTTGCCGATGATCATCGGCTCGGACTCCGGGTGGTTGATGTTCACCGGGATGATGGCCCGGCCGGCGGCGACCTCGCTGCGCACCAGCTCCACATCGCAGCCCTCGCGCAGTGCGACGTAGCGCATTTCGGGGGTGATGGTGCCGCGACGGGCGTAGTGCATCTGGGTGACCGTCTGCCCCTCGTGGGAGCGGCGGGGGATGGGGGCGGTGCCGGTCCATTCGGCCGATGCGGCGCCGCGGCGCACAGCCGATCGGCCATCGTCGTGGAGGTTTCGGCGCCGGCCCTCATACTCCTCGGTGTCGCCGCGGGCGGCGATCCAGGCGGTGCGTGGCCGGGGCAGTCCGGCAGTGGGCTCGGAACCGGGCCCCGCAGTCCGGTAGGCCAGATGCGGTTCGTTGGGCCGGCTGTCGGGGGAGTCGGCCAGTGAAATGGCGGTGACCGGAACGCGCAGGCCGTGGTCGGGATCCTCGAGCCAGTGGAGCCGGTGCTGCGGATGCTGCTCCCAGGTGGTGGGTGTTTCACCCCCAGCCCCGGGCGTGCTGGTCCCCGTGGAGGCAGACGGAATGGTGGTGGGTGTTTCCAGGGAATTGCTCATTCGAGCCCTCAACTTCCTACGCCGGCATGACCCGGACAGGTTCGACGGTCCCGAGCGGTCAGCTCGATCTCAGCCCCTCCTGGGGCACCCGTGTGGACCCTGCGAGCGTAGCCGAACGGCCCGTGACC